>NZ_JBNYXT010000038.1:0-48770 GCF_051380795.1 Janthinobacterium leeuwenhoeki | reverse complement strand
TTGACCAAGAACACTGCACAGCTCTTTACCTTGTTCGCCTTTGCCAACCTGGTACTGGCCGGAAGACGTTTTACGATCACCGAATCCCGTAATCCGTCTTGATTGCAGAAAGACGCGCAGCATCACGTTAAATTGAACGAAAAACGGGCTTGAACGGCTCGCCGGTCGGGCATTTGGCGCGCCAGCCTCGTCAGAAAACCGAATTGATCAGCGCTTCCCTAAGAGCGCTGGAGATTAACCGCATGATTTAGGTGTACGACTAAGTGTGTCATTGTGACCAAGCCTGGACAGAATGCAGAATGAATATCGCCAAGATAAAAAATAACGTCAGATGAATTTCTCCATCAAAAATATGACATCATTTCCACTTGTCCATGCTATTCAGCATGTGCTGCCTGCCCTTGGGCCGCTAACGTCAGGCAGCTTTGTCCGTCAACCGCCCCAGCCGCAACGGATCCCCCGCCGCCACAAACCACTCCCCCTGCCAGCGCTGCGTGCGCAATGCCTGGATCGACTCTGGCGCGCACCACGGCGGATACACGCGCAGCGCGCGCTTGCCGCCCTGGCCGGCGCGCGACATCACGCCCCGTTCCAGCAATACGCTGCGCGGGAAAATGAAAAAGCCGTGTTGTGCGCCATCGCCCACGGCGATGATGACGACGTCAAAGGGGTCGGTGTCGTCCAGCGGGGCGATGTCGGCGTCGGGATGGGGGCGCTTCCAGACGGTGACGAACTGGCCGGTTTTCGTCGGCGTGGTTTTTGCCACGCGCAAGACCAGCCGCTTGCCGTGCAGTTCGGCGCGGCAGGCGCCGTATTCCGCGCTTTACGCTTCCGGCACGGGCGCTTGCGGCAAGCCCAGGAAAGCCCACGGACTGGCCTTCATTGCGCGCTGAACTCGGCTGCGGCCTTGGCCGCCCACAGCGCTTCGGCGTGGCTGGCGAACGGGGCGTCGTAGCCATCGATCTTGCCATCCTCGTCGACAAAATACAACCACCAGCCGTCGGCCTGTTCGCGGATGGCCGTCTGGCCCGGTGCGCAATGGGTCTCGATGGCGTCGCTGGCCGCCAGGGTGAAGATGCTGATGCCGCGATGAGTAATATGCTGGGGTGTCATGGGAATTAGGTCATGCAAAAAAATCAATGGGAGTAGTGTAGCCGCGCCGGCGTATCCTGACCAGTGCGCAACACTGTTCTTTCAAACGGAGGACGATATGGCATCACAGCAAGGCACGGTGGATTTTTTGCTCGACCAGATGGCAGGCGCGGGTAGCATCAGCGCGAAAAAGATGTTTGGCGAGTACGGCTTGTATTGCGACGGCAAGATGTTCGCTATCGTCGCCGACGAGCAGCTGTTCATCAAGCCGACGGATGCGGGCCGCGCCTGGATCGGCGCGCAAGGCACGCTGCAGGAAGCGCCGCCCTACCCGCAAGCCAAGCCGTATTTCCTCATCGATGGCGGGCTGTGGGACGAACGCGACTGGCTGGGCCAGCTGGCGCGGCGCACGGCGGACGCCTTGCCGCTGCCGAAACCCAAGCCGCCGCCCAAGCCAAAGAAACAGGCGTCAGCCAGCTAGTACGCTGTTTTCGCACGCCTGGCCCTGACGGAAGCACGCCAGGTTGTGATACGTGATGGCGGCGATTTCGCGCAGCGCTTCGATGGTAAAGAAACCCTGGTGGCCCGTCACCAGCACGTTCGGGAACGTCATCAATCGCTGGAAGATGTCGTCGTCGATGATGTCGGACGAGCGGTCCTGGAAGAACAGATTGCTTTCCTGCTCGTACACATCGATGGCCAGCGAACCCAGCTGGCGCGATTTGAGCGCTTCGATGACGGC
Source organism: Janthinobacterium leeuwenhoeki (assembly GCF_051380795.1). NCBI lineage: Bacteria > Pseudomonadati > Pseudomonadota > Betaproteobacteria > Burkholderiales > Oxalobacteraceae > Janthinobacterium > Janthinobacterium leeuwenhoeki. The sequence continues at coordinate 46,936 of NZ_JBNYXT010000038.1, read as the reverse complement.
GCCCGTGTCGATCAGGCCGCCGCGCGAGGTGTTCACCAGCATGGCGCCCTTTTTCATCAGCGGCAAGGTTGCTTCGCTGATCATATGGCGCGTGCTCTCCATCAAGGGGCAATGCAGGGAGACGATGTCGGACTCGGCCAGCAGTTGCGGCAACTCCACCATCGTGCCCAGTTCAGCAAACGCGGGCGCCGGATACGGGTCGTGGCCCAGCACCGTGCAACCGAACCCTTTGAAAATGCGCGCCGTGGCCAGGCCGATCTTGCCCGTGCCGACGATGCCCACCGTCTTGCCGTGCAGGGTGGCGCCCAGCAAGCCGTCCAGCGAGAAATTGCCCTCACGCACGCGGGCGTAGGCGCGGTGCGTGTGGCGGTTCAAGGTTTGCACGAGGGCCAAGGTGTATTCGGCCACGGCTTCCGGCGAGTAGGCAGGCACGCGGGCAACGAACAGGCCCAGGCGCTTGGCCGCTTCCAGGTCGAGGTTGTTGTAGCCGGCGCAGCGCAGCAGGATGGCGCGCACGCCGTAGCCGTGCAAGGATTCCAGCACGGGCGCGTCAAGCACGTCGTTGACGAAGACGCAGACGGCATCGGCGCCTTGCGCCAGGACCACGGTTTCCTGGCTCAGCAAGGCGCTGTGGTAGACCAGTTCGATGCCGGCGGCGTCGGGCTGGGACGGCAAGGCTTCATCGAAGAAACGGCGGTCATACGGCTGGCTGGCAAAGAAGGCGATTTTCATGGAGGGTCCTGGAACTTGCTGGATGGCAAAACAGCATCATAGCGCAAGCGCCCCGCCCCACGGCGTACGCCTGGCCCCGTATCTACCTACTTGGGCTCGCGGGGCAAGGTCAGCACGTGGCGCAGATACGCCGTTTCCTCCGCGTGCTGCGCGTGGTAGCGCTCGCGCGCGGCGCGCGTGGCCGCGTGGTGGGCCGCGATGCCCGTTTCCGTCAGTTCGGCGCCGAAGTCCGCCGGCGGCGGCAGCGGGCCGCCGAACAGGCGCGCCAGGATGAAGCGGCCCACATTGTCGCGGTAGTGCGACGCTTCCCAGTAATAGCGCATCGCGGGCGCGCCCGTCACTTGCGGGATGGCCTCGCTGGTGATGCTGTTGAAGCCGGAAAAATCGTAGACGCGCACGTCGCAGCCCAGGCGCCGGTAGCGGCCGGCCAGTTGCGCCAGGTCGCGCTGCCATGCTTCCATGGCGTCCCACTTGCCGCGCCAGTACAGGGAGTCGAGGGTGAGCGCATGCGTGGGATTGATGTACAGGCGCAAGCGCGTGCCGCCACGGCAGAGTTTCCCGACGCTGGTATCGAAAGCCTGCAGCGCCGCTTCGGTGGGGCCGGCGCCATCACCGAATTCCTGCAGGCGCGGCGTGAAGGCGCGCGCCGTGCCGGCCCAGCCATGCTTGCGGCTGGTGATGCACGCCTGGTCGCGCTGGCCGTGCAGGGCCAGGCTGGACAGGCACACGCTGTCATAGCTGCCGCTGAGGATGCGCCAGCTGTCGTGGGTCATGTCCACTGTCAGGCCGCGCTTGATGTTGAGCAAGGCGCGCCGCGCGAAAAAAGCGGGGCCGCCGTCCGTCAGGCCCGGCTCCACGCCGGCCGAACCCAGTTCCGGCGAGAACGAGGGCGCATCGATGCCCCACACCATGGTGTCGACTTGGCTGACCCGGACCGCGTGTTCGGCCAAGCGGATGGCGTCGCCGATCGAGGCGCCCGAGACGGCGCTGTTGAAGACGCTCTTGCCATCGAACAAAGTACGCATGCTGCTCGCCGGCAAGCCCATTTCCGTGCGCGAATTGCCGATGTAGACGATGGCGGGCCGGTAGCGCGCCACGGCATACGTCTTGCCCCACACGCTGAGCTTTTCGCTCGTTGGCCGCAATCGCTGTACCAACGGACTGTCCCACTGGTGCAGCAGGTACGGGTCGACGCGGTAATTCACGGCGGAAACGAGGGCCAGCGCGCCCAGCGCGCAGGCAAGGAAGACGGCGAGATAGCGGCGGGCGCTGGTATCCATGCTCAGAACTGGAAGTAAAGAAATTCGGTGACCCGGTTCATGCCAAAGATGCAGGCGATGAACAACGCGGCAAAACCCACGCTCCAGCGGCGCGTGGGCCGCCAGTTGAAGGTACAGCGTCCTGCTGGATGAAATATTCTTTCAATGGCGGGCTCGTAAAGAAAGAATATTTCTTGCGTATTCGGCGCCTTGAAAGCCAGCAGCATGGCGCCCAGCAGCACGGGCAAGCCGGGACCGGCCAGTTCGATCCAGCGGATGCCGTCAAACACGGGCTGCCAGCCCCATTGCGCCAGGCTGGGCGCGTGGCTGGCCAGGCCGCGCGGCAAGCTTACGCCGTTCGCGCCCACCAGCGCGCCCGCGATGTCCCAGGCCGTGGCCACGTCGGGCGCGCGGAAAAAGATCCAGGCCAGCATGACGGCAAGAAAAGTCAGGCCGGCAGGCCAGCAGCGCGACCGGGCCACGCCGAACACGCGCTGCCAGGCCTGCTGCAGCACCAGATACAGGCCGTGCAAGCCGCCCCAGATGACGAAGGTCCAGCCGGCGCCATGCCACAGGCCGCCCAGCAGCATGGTCAGCATCAGGTTGCGGTAGCGCATGGCCTCGCCGCGCCGGCTGCCGCCCAGGGGAATATATAAATAGTCGCGCAGGAAGCGCGACAAAGTCATGTGCCAGCGGCGCCAGAACTCGGCGATATTGGCCGCCTTGTACGGCGAATTGAAGTTCAGCGGCAATTTCACGCCGAACAGGCGCGACAGGCCGATGGCCATGTCGGAATAGCCGGAAAAGTCGAAATACAGCTGGAAGGTGTAGGCCAGCACGCCGATCCACGCTTCGATCAGGGTCGGCTCGGCGCCGGCCGCGAAGACGGGCATGGCCAGCGGCGACAGCTTGTCGGCGATCAGCACCTTCTTTGCCAGGCCGATGGTGAATATCGACAGGCCGATGGCGAAATTGGCCGCGCGCGGGTGGGCGTTGGCCGGGTCGGCGAACTGCGGCATCATGTCGCGGTGGTGCAGCACGGGGCCGGCGATCAGGTGCGGGAAATAGCTGACGAACAGCACGTAATGGATGAAGCGGTAGTCGCGTACCTCGCCCCGGTAGCAATCGACGAGGAAGGCGAGCTGCGTGAAGGTAAAGAACGAGATGCCGATCGGCAGGATGATGTCGAGGCCGGACAAAGGCAGGCTTGCAGCGCCAGCACCGGCGGCGACGGCATTGACGCTGTCGATGAAGAAATTCGCATATTTGTAGTAGGCGAGCAGCCCCAGGTTCAGCGCCAGCGCCGCGACCAGCACGCGCTTGCGGGCCGCACCGGCGCGCGCGCCGATCAGTCGGCCGGCGCCGTAATTGACGCAGATCGAGGCCAGCAGCAGCGGCAGGTAGCGCGCGTCCCACCAGGCATAGAAAAACAGCGAGGCAAGCGCCAGCCACATGGCCGGCGCCAGGCGCCAACTGGCGCAGGACGCCCAGCGGTCCAGCAGAAAATAGCCGGCCAGCACGACGGGCAGATAGGCAAACAGGAAGGCGAAGGAGTTAAACAGCATGTTCTCTCCTGGCAGTCAATGACTGGGACTGGGCCTGGTAGTAACACTCGGCAATCTGGGCCGCCACCCGCTCCCACGTAAAACGTTCCACCAAGGCTTGCACGCGGCAGCGTTCGGGCGGCAGCGCCAGCCATTCGAGGATGGCCTGGCGCTGCGTGGCGCCATCGTCCCAGCGCACCTTGCGCAGCGCGAACGCAGAATCGGGCAAGTCCAGCGCGCTTTGCGCCGTCATGACGACGGGCGTGCCGGCCGCCAGCGCTTCCAGCACGGAAAGCGGAAACACTTCGCCCTGGCTGGGCAAGGCCGCCACAGCAGCCGCATGGTAGGCGCTGGCCAGCAGCGGGTCGGCGTGGTCGAGCGCACCGAGCCAGCTGACGTGCGGCAAGTCCAGCAATTGCTGCAGATACGCTTGCTGCTCGCGCGGCGCGGCGCCGATCAGCACCAGGAGCAAGCCGGTGCCCGTCAGCGCCTGCGCCAGTCCCAGCTGGTTTTTGTAGGGCGAAATGCTGCCCACCATCAGCACGAAAGGCCCGGCGATGCCCGTTTCGCGCAGGAACAAATCGCCATTGGCCGTGAAGAAATGCGGGTTGATCCCATTTGGCAAGACGCGGATGGCGTCGGCCCGCATGCCGAAACCTTGCACGATGGCATCGCGTTCGGCCTCGCCCAGCGCGATCACCACGTCGGCCAGCTGCAAGGCGCGCCGGGATTGTGCATAGCTCGTTTGCACCATCCACTGCGTCAGGCGTCCCGCCAGCCGGTCGGCCAGCCGCGCGCGCCAGGCGCTGGACCGGCCCCAGCCCGGCGACAGCAGCGGCGACAGCACCACGGGTACGCCTTGCTCGCTGGCCATTTCCATGATGCGGTGAGTGCCATTGCTCGCCGAAAACACGTGCAGCACGTCGAAATCGGCCAGCCGCTCATGGTTGGCGTCGACCAGCTGCACTTCCAGGGCGCGCGCCGGTAGCTGGGGCAGCCGCTTCAGCGCGGCAATGGTTTCGCGTACCTGGATCTGCAAGCCGCCGTCGCGCTGGAACAGCATCGGGTAAGACAAGATACCGACACGCATGCTCATCCTTTCGTGCATTTGACTGCCTGCCAACGGCCAGCCAGCTTGCGTTGCAACAACAGAAACTCGGCGGCCAGCGCATGCTTCAACAGGAAGAGGCCGGCCAGCCAGCACAGCAAGGTGGCCAGCGCCGTGCCCGTCAGCGCCAGCAGCGCCGGAGTTTCCGTTGGCAACCACAGCAGCGAAGCGATGGGCGCGACGCCGCTGACGCCGCACAGCAGCAGACTCTTGCGCAATGCCCGCGCCAGGGTGCGCCAGTCCAGCGCGCTCAAGCGCCGCAGGCAGCCATACACCAGCCAGCTGCGCAGCACATTGCTGAGCACCACGGCCCAGGCCACGGCCACCAGGCCGAACGGCGCCGCCGCCAGCAGCAGCGCCACTTTGATACCACCAGCGCAGGCATCGAGCCGCACCTGCGCCCGCAACTGCCCCGTCGCCACGAACAGATAGCGGGCCATGCTGAACATGCTATACACGGCCGAGGACAGGCACATGATGCGGATCAAGGGCACACAGGCTAGCCATTGCGTGCCATACAACACCTTGACCAGGGGCAAAGCCATGCAGGCGAGGAAGAGAAAAAACGGCCACGCCAGCGCCGTCATGTCGCTGATCGTGCGCAAATACACGCCTTCCGCGCCCTGGCCACCCTGCCCCCCACCTTCGCGCGCACGGGCCGCGAACAGGGGAAACACCACGGGAGAAATCGCGCTGGTGATAGCTTGATTGAAGATATTGAGCACGCTTTGCACCTTGCCGAACAGGGCCAGGCTCTCAATGCCGATCAACTTGCCGATGATGAGGTCCGGCGCCGCCACGCCCGCCTCGTCGACCAGGCCGCCCCCCGTCGCATACGCGCCAAAGCGGGCGATATCGCCCATGCCGCGCCATCCCGGCAGCCACGGCAGCTCGCGGGGCCGCAGCAGCAGGCTGACTGCCAGCGAGGCGCAGGAACCGGCCAGCGCCGCCCACACCATGCTCATATAACTGTAGCCCTGCAGCGCCAGCAGCACGGCCACCAGCAGGTTGACGACGCTATTGGCTGCGTTGATGGCGTAGATGGCGCGAAAGCGCAGTTGCCGGCGCAGCATCGGCAAGGTGAGCGCGCTGAACGGAATCAATAGGAAATTGATGGCCAGCAGGCGCAGCACCAGGGTCAGCCGGGGTTCTCCATAGAAATTCGCCAGCGGCCCACTGGCCAGCAGCACCAGGCCCGCCAGCAGCCAGGCGACGAGCACGCTGGTGGCCAGCGCGGCGCGCAATTTCACCGTATCGAGCTGCTTTTCCTGGATCAGGTATTGCCCCACGCCAAAATCGCGCACCACTTGCGCCAGCGCCACCAGCACGGCGCCCAGCGAATACACGCCCACTTCGGCCGGCGTCAGCAGGCGCGACAGCACCATGGTGGCGATGATGCCCAGCAGCAGCACCGTGTATTTTTCGGCAAACGAAAAGAAAAACGAATGGCGCGTGGCATTCATGCGGGCCACCCGCACCTACACCAGGCCGGCGTAAAAGGCGCGCAGCTGGCGTTCCAGGCGCGGCATCGAATAGCGCTGCACGGTTTCTTCGCGGGCCAGCCGCCCCATGCGCGCGCGCCGGGGCGCGTCCATCAGCAGCTGCGCCACGGCCGCGCAGGCGGCGGGTTCATCGTCCAGCGGCAGCAGCAGACCGCCTGCGCTATCGCGCAAGATATCGTGGGTGCCCGGCACATCCGTCCCCACGGCCGGCACGCCGCAAGCCATGGCTTCGATGGTGGCAATGCCGAAACCTTCGTTTTTACTCAGCAGCACATGCAGGTCGAAGGCCGGCATCAGCAGTTCGACGCGCTGCTGGAACCCCGCAAACACCACGCGTTGCTCCAGCCCCGATTGTTGCGCCTGCAGCCGCAGCATGGCTTCCAGCGGTCCCGTGCCCACCAGCACTAAATATAGGCTGGGAAACTGCGCGGCCAGACAGGCAAACAGGGCCAGCAGCGCTTGCGGGCGCTTTTGCGCGGAGAGCCGCGCCACGCAACCGAGCACCAGAGAGTCCGGTGGCAGCCCCAATTGCTTGCGCGCCTGCGCCCGGCGGTCTGGCGAGACGATAAACGTGTCCGTATCGACGCCATTGGGAATGACGGCCAGCCGCGTGGCGGGCGGCAGCATGTCGCGGTACAGCTCGAGGAAATGCCGCATGGACGAGGCCGACACGGCATACACGCCTTTGACGGCGCGAAACGCTTCCTGCAGCCGGGGCCGCTGCCAGTCGCTGAACGGCTCCAGAGGAAAGGCATTGTGCACGCTGATCACGGCCGGCAAACGGCATTGCCGCGCCAGCCACAGGATGGACGCGCCATAACTGGTCCAGCAAAAGGCCACGTGGACGAGATCTGGCCGCAGCCGCCGCAACCGCCACGCGCCGGTGACTCTGGCGCGCAGCCAGTTCCAGCGGCGCCAGGCCCAGTGTTCGAGAAACAGCGGCGGTTCATACACATGCACTTGCATCTGCCTTGCGCGCAAGTCTTGCGCCCAGGCAGTAAAACCGGGAAAGCGCCGCAGGGCCAGCACGCTGTCATAGCCGCCCGCGCCCAGCATTTTCGCCTCTTGCGCCATGCGCAGCTCCATGCCGCCCAGCTCGCCCGAATAACTGCTGATGACGATGCGCGGCAGCCGCTTTCGGCGTCCACGCCACGCTTCATGAAAGAAACCGCGCAGCCAGGCCCGTTCCCACTGGCGCAGGAACAGGTCGGCATGGTCGCGCCGCAGCCAGGCGCGCACGGCGCCGAGGGACTCGCGCACGTATCTGCCCAGCATCCAGCGCGGCACGCCCAACAACTCCACGCTGGGCGCAAAGGTCGCCAGCCGGCATTGGCCCCGGCCAAACAGCATGGCGCGCCGCAGTATCCAGGCGCGCTGCACTTGTGGGGCGCGGATGATGTGCGCCACTCTGGCCTGCGGACAGAACCAGGAAGGGTTACCGGCCGCATGCATCTCCAGATTGAGCCGGGTTTCGCTGCCCATGGCGTAACTGGCCCCTTGCGGGCCGATGCTTTCGTCATAGCGGGCGCCCGCCTCGAAGATGCGGCGGCGTATCGCCATGTTGGCGCCCCACACCAGGCCCGGATAGATGGGGGCGTCGCGCAAATCCGGGCTGGTGATGCCCCACGTCAAGCCAACGGGCGTCAGGCGCAGCAGCCAATCTGCCGGTGGCTCGCGCCAGGCGGGCACGATGGCGCCGCCGAACAGGGCGTAGCCGGGGTGGGCGCGCGCGCTGTCCTGCAAGCGGCACAGCCAGTCGGGCGCGGGCATGGCGTCGTCATCGCCAAATACGAACAGCTCGCTGCCATCGCCACCCTGGCGCAAGGCGTGCTCGACGGCCCCGTTCAGGGCGGGACTGCGGCCGCGCCGCGCCACGTACACCGAGCTCAAGGGCAAGCGGCCACGGAAGGCGGCGATCACCTGGGCCGTGGCGTCGGTGCTGCCATTGTCGGCGATGACCAGGCGCCAGCCGCCCACGGGTGGCAGCAAGCCCATATAGGCGCGCAATACCTGGGGCAAGGTGCCGGCGCCATTGTAGGTCGCCATGAGAACGGTCAACAAGGACATGCCTCCTTGGTCTTACCATGACAAAACTATGCACTTGAAACGCTATTCAGCCAGTGTACTGAGCCTGCCCGCCAGCCCGTTGACCGGCATCAAGAGCATGCGGGCAAAACCAGGAGCATCCCCCTTCATGCGCGACATACTGATTACCATCGTCATCCTCGGTTCGCTGCCCTTCATCCTGAAGTCGCCGGCCATCGGCGGCCTGATGTGGGTTTGGGTCAGCGTGATGAACCCGCACACGCAAGCCTGGGGCTTTGCCACCCACTTGCCGTTCGCCTTCATCATCGCCATCGCCACCATGCTCAGCCTGCTCATGACGCGCGAGCCGAAAAGCTTGCCGCTCACGCCAGTCAGCGTGCTGCTGCTGCTGTTTGTCGGGTGGATGAATGTCACGGCCCCGTTCGCCCTGCTGCCGGAAGCGTCCTGGGTGCAGTGGAACAAGGTCATGAAGATCATGCTGATGAGTTTTGTCATCATGATGGTGATACGCACGCGGCGCGACATCGTGCGCCTCGTGTGGGTGCTGGTGGGCTCGATTGGCTATTACGGCGTGAAAGGCGGCATCTTCACCCTCCGCAGCGGCGGCACGGAGCGGGTCTGGGGGCCGGAAGAAACCTTTATCGGGGATAACAATGCGCTGGCCCTGGCCCTGATCATCACCATTCCCCTCATGTATTATCTGCAGCAAAACACGGCCAAGCGCTGGTTGCGCCATGGCTTGACGGCAGCCATGCTGCTGTCGGCCCTCGCTGCGCTGGGCTCGTATTCGCGCGGCGGCCTGCTGGCCATCGCCGCCATGGGCCTGTTCATGTGGCTGAAAAGCGACCGCAAGCTGGTGCTGGGCGCGCTGCTCGGTGCGGTCGCGCCGCTGTTGCTGGCCTTCATGCCCGAGCGCTGGGCCGAACGCATGGACACCATCAATACGTATCAGGAAGATGTCTCCGCCATGGGCCGCCTGAATGCCTGGCGCATGGCGTGGAATCTGGCGCGCGACCGTTTTCCCGGCGGCGGCTTCGACGTTTCCGACGTCGCCATCTTTGCCCGCTATGCCCCCAATCCCATGGACGTGCACGCGGCGCACAGCGTCTATTTCCAGGCGCTGGGCGAACACGGCTTTGTCGGCTTGCTGCTTTACCTGGCGCTGGGCATCGCTACCTGGCACACGGCGGCCGCCATCATCCTCCGCACGCGGGGCAAGCCGGAACTGCGCTGGGCGCACGGCCTGGCCACCATGAGCCAGGCCAGCCTGATCGGCTTTGCCGTGGGTGGTGCCTTCCTCAGCCTGCTGTATTTCGACATGCCGTATTACCTGATGGCCGCCCTGATCGCCACGCGCATTGTCGTCGAGCAACAAGCCACGTCCCCCACCGCCCGCCAGGCCAGGCCCGGGGCCGCCATCGCGGAGCAGTCATGACGGCCACCTTGTCGATTCTGATTTACCACCGCGTGCTGGCGCGGCCCGATCCGCTGTTTCCCGGCGAAGTCGATGCCGTGCTGTTCGAGCGCCAGCTGCGTCTTTTACAGCGCTTCTATACGCCGCTGCCGCTCAGCGATGCCGTGCAGCGGCTGCAAGATGGCAACTTGGCGCCGCGCGCTGCCTGCATCACCTTCGACGACGGCTATGCGGACAATGCGCAAGTCGCCCTGCCGCTGCTGCTGCGCCACGGCTTGCATGCGACGTTTTTTATCGCCACGGGCTACCTGGACGGCGGCCAGATGTGGAACGACACGCTGATCGAGGCCGTACGCCAGGCGTCCGGTGCCGTGCTGGACTTGCGTGTACACGGCCTGGGGACGTTCCCCGTCGCCAGCCTGGCGCAGCGGCAGGCGGCCATCGCCACCTTGCTGGGCCAGCTCAAATACCTGCCGTTCGACCGGCGCCAGCAGCTGGCCATGCACATCCGCCGCCAGGCGGGTGCCACGGCGGGCCCGCCAGCCATGCTGAGCACGGCGCAATTACGCCAGTTACATGCAGCCGGCATGGGGCTGGGCGCGCACACGGCCAGCCATCCGATTTTATCCACCTTGCCGGACCATGTCGCGCGGCTGGACATCGCCAACGGCAAGCGCCAGCTGGAAAGTTTGATCCAGGCGCCCGTCACCCTGTTTGCGTATCCAAACGGCAAGGCCGGGCGCGACTATGGCGCGCCGCACGTGGCGATGGTCAACAGCCTGGGTTTCAAGGCGGCCGTGGCGACGGACTGGGGCGTGGCGCGCCCCGGCGCGGGACTCGACCTGCTGCAGCTGCCCCGCTTTACGCCGTGGGATAGAGGACGCCTGGCGTTTCTGTGGCGCTTGCGGCAAAACCGCCGGCAAGCGCACCCAGCGCGCCCGGATGCTGGCTGAGCCACTGTTCCAGCATCAGCAGCAGCCACACCATGGTGCCGTGATAGGCCGGATGCTGCGCCAGCAAGCGCCCTTGCAGATCGTCGATGAAGGCGGGCCGCACGATGCCGCGCCCGCGCAGCTGCGCCAGGTTGTCGAAGGCGAAGTCGCGCAGCGGCCTGTGGCTGTGCAGCCACAGGCCGAAGGGCAAGCCGAAGCCGTGCTTTTTCTTGCGCACGATGGCCGGTGGCAGGATGTCCGCCAGCGCCCGCTTGAAAAAAGGCCGCAGCTGCCTGCCGTCGAGCTTGTCGCACGGCGACAGGCGCGACGCAAACGCCACCATCGCATCGTGCAGGAAGGGAAACGCCGCTTCCACGCCCGCCAGCTCGCAGGCCTTGCGCACCTTGAACAGGTCGTTGTCGGCCAGGGTAAAGCGCATGTCCAGCGCCAGCAACTCATTGATCTGGCTCAAGCCCAGGCCTTGGCGTTCCCAATACGCGCCAGTCACGCAGCCAGGCGCCATGCCCGGGGTTATGGTATCGATGAAACCCGCTTCCAGCACCGTGCGGTGGCCATGGCGCAGCAGCAGGTTGTAGCTGTCGAGGCGGGCCGGCAGCGGCAGGCTCGCCTGCTCGATGTAGCGGCGCGCCTTGTCGCCCAGCCGCCAAGGCTTGCCCGTCCGTTCACGGAACAGCAGCGGCTCGATGATGGCCTGACGCAAGATGACGGGCAAGCGCGCGTACTGCGACAGCAGGGCCTGGTGCGCATAGCGCTCATTGCCGCCAAACAATTCATCGCCGCCGTCACCGCCCAGCAGGCGCTTCACACCATCCTCGCGCGCCATCTGGGCGCAATAGTATGCGGGAATGGCCGAGGCATTGCCGAAAGGCTGGTCGAAAATGGCCGCCATGGCGGGAATCGCGGCCAGCACGTCGTCTGGCGTCACGTAGCGTGCGTGGTGGATACTGCCCGCATGGCTGGCGGCCAGGCGCGCATACGCCATTTCATCGTAGCCGGGAGAGTCAAAGCCGATGGAGTACGTGCGCGCGGGCCGGCCTGTCACTTGTCCCATGATGGCGGCCAGGGTGGAACTGTCCGTGCCGCCGCTGAGAAACGCGCCCGTGTCCGTCCCATCCGCCCCCAGGCTGCTTTCCACGGCCTGGCGCAGCAGGCGCAAGAATTCCTGCTTGTTGCTGGCAAAGGTCGCCCGTGTGTGCGCCGCTACCGGCTCCTGGAAGACCAGTTGCCAGTAGCTGCCCTTGCATTGCTTGCCACCCCGCACATGCAGGTATTCGCCGGGCAGCAAGCGCTGCTGGCCCAAATAGGCCGTGGCCGGGCCGGGCACCATGTGGAAGAACAGGTAGTGATATAACGCTTGCGGATCGAGCGCGCCCCGCACGGACGGATGGGCCAGCAAGGCGTCGTGCGAGGAGGCAAAGAACAGACCTTGCGCATTGCCCGCATAGCTGAGGGGATGCATGCCGGCGCGGTCCACGGCCAGCAGGGCCGAACCGGAAAAAGCGTCGAGGATGGCCAGAGCAAATGGCCCCGACAGGCTGGCGCAGGCGGCCACGCCCCGGCTCAGCCACAGGGCAGCGAGGCGGCACGCCACATCGTCCGTCGAGCCGTCGAGCTCGGGCCGCCCCCAGATGGCCACTTGCAAGCCATCTTGCTGATACACATGGCGGCTGCCGTCGATGGCGGCCACGGCCACGCCGCCCGCGTCGCTCAAACTGGCGGCCATGGGCGCGCCATCGAAACGCGACAGGGGCGCGGCCATGCTTGCCAGCGCGGCCTGGACTGCGCCATCGGATGCCGCGCCGCCAGTATCAGCCGCGCTCGCCGCCGCCAGCCAACCGCACAGGCCGCTCATACGAGTACCTCGGCCGGCAGCGGATGGCCGAGAAAGGCCGTCGGGCTGGCCGTCAAGCCATATGCGCCCGACTGGAACACCACCACCAGATCGCCCTCTTCGGCGCGCGCCATTTCCATCTGGTCGGCCAGCAAGTCCAGCGGCGTGCAAAGCGGCCCCACGACGGACGCCACTTCGCGCGCCCCGCCCTGCAGCCGGTTGCCGATGGCGACCGGGTAATTCTTGCGGATCAGCTGGCCGAAATTGCCGGATGCCGCCAAATGATGGTGCAAGCCGCCATCCGTCACTAAAAATACCTGTCCATGCGACACTTTGCGCTCGAGCACCTTGCACACATAGATACCCGCCTCGGCCACCAGATAACGGCCCAGTTCCAGGTTCAGGCGCGTGCCGGGCGCTGCCTGGGCCAGAATATCGAGCTGGTGCTGCAAGCCGTCCGCCACGGGCGCCAGCTCGAGTGCCTGGTCGCCGGGAAAATACGGCACGCCAAAGCCGCCGCCGATGTTCAAGGTGCGCAAGGGCGATGGTGCGCTGTCGGCCAGTTGCAGGGCCAGCTGCACGCTCAGGGCCTGCGCTTCGGCCAGGGCCGTCGCCGACAGGCTTTGCGAGCCCGCATACAGGTGAAAGCCGTGAAAATCTTGCCCCAGCTGGCCGATGCGGCCCAGCAGCGCCGGCACCAGGGCCGCATCGACGCCAAACGGCTGCGCCCCGCCGCCCATGCGCATGCCCGTGCGGCGCAAGGCGAAATCGGGATTCACGCGCACGGCCACCCGGGCCGTCATGCCCAGCCGCTCGCTGGCCAGCGCCAGCCGTTCCAGCTGGGCGCCCGATTCCACATTGATCAGCACGCCAGCGGCCACGGCCCGCGCCAGTTCCGCATCGCTCTTGCCCGGACCCGCAAAACTGATGTGCTCGGCCGGCATGGGCGTATCGAGCGCCGTGGCCAGTTCACCGCCCGAGGCCACGTCGATGCCATCGACCCACCCCGCCAGCCACTGCACCACGGCCGGCATGGGGTTGGCCTTCATGGCGTAATGCACGTGCACGCCAGAGGGCAAGGCGGCGCGCAGTTCGGCCATGCGGCGCGTGATGTGCGCCCGTTCATACGCGTAAAACGGCGTGCTGCCCACCCTCTGGGCCAGCCGGCGCAAGGGCAGGCCGCCGATCTGCAGCATGTCGCCGTCTACGCCAAACTGGCGCAGAGGTGCGTGCGACGGTAAATCCGTACTGTTCGAGCGAATCAAGTCCTTCATGCGGCATCTCCTGATTGGACCGCATACGCGCGCGCCAGTTCCCTGGCCAGCAAGGGCCGGTCGATCTTGCCGTTCGGATTGCGCGGCAGCACGCCGTCGCGGATTTCCACCCACTGCGGCACCATATAGCTGGGCAAGCGGGCGCGGCAGGCGGCCAGCACACTGTCGCGCAGCAATTCGACGCCCGGCGCGGGCGTGACGAGCAAGGCGATGGCCTGGCCCAGCACGGCATGGGGCAAGCCCAGCGCGGCGGCATCGCCCACCAGCCCGCTCGCATACGCGACTTCCTCGATCTCGGCCGGGCTGACCCGGTAGCCGGACGTCTTGATCATGTCGTCGCCGCGCCCCACGAAATACAGATAGCCATCCGCATCGCGGCGCACCGTGTCGCCCGACCAGACGGCCAGTTCCGGCAGCACCAGGCCGCTGGCCTGCGGCGGCAGCGGCTTGAAGCGCTCGGCCGTGCGCGCCGCATCGTTCCAGTAACCGAGCGCCACCAGCGCGCCACGGTGCACCAGCTCGCCCGGCTCGTCGGCCTCGCACACGCTGCCGTCGGGACGCAGCACCAGCACTTCCGCGTTGGGGATCGCTTGCCCGATGGAATCAGGACGCTGTTCCAGCTGTTCCGGCGCCAAATAGGTGGAGCGGAACGCTTCCGTCAAGCCATACATCAGGTAGACCTGCGTGTGCGGCAGCGCCTGGCGCAGCTTGTCCAGCGTGGAGCGCTGCATCACGCCGCCCGAATTGGTGATGTAGCGCAAAGGCGTGGACAGGGGCCAGCTCAGCTGCGACAACTGCACCCACAGGGGCGGCACGGCAGCCAGGCCCGTGATGGCTTCCTGTTCCACGGCTTCGACGATATCGCGCAGCAGCAGATAATTCATCAGCACGGCGCAGGCGCCGCTGGCAAACGCCGTCGTCAGCTGGCTCAAGCCGTAATCAAAGCTGAGCGGCAAGACGCACAAAATGCGGTCTTGCGGCGTGTTGCGCAAATAGCCCGACACGCTGAGCGCGCCGGCCAGCATGTTGCGGTGCGACAAGACAACACCTTTCGGCCGCCCCGTGCTGCCCGAGGTATATAAAATGGCGGCCATGTCGGCGTCGATCGCCGCGTGCCCCAGCGGTACGGGCGCGGGCGCGCCGGCGTCAAGCACAGCGTTCCACGCCAGCAGCCGTACCTTGCCCAAGTGCGATTCCGTCTCCCCTACACCCGTCAGTAGCACCGTCCGCAAGTCCGGGCAGGCGGCCAGCGCCGGACCCAGCTGCGCCAGGCGTTCGCGCGACGTGACGAGGATGTCCACGTTGCAATCGGCCAGGATATACGCCACCTGGTCCGGCTTGAGCAGCGGATTGACGGGCACGAACACGCCGCCGGCCGCCGCCGCACCGAACATGGCGCTGACGTTTTCCGGGCGTTTTTCCAGGTACACGGCCACGCGCGCGCCACGCTGCAAGCCGAGCGTCAGCAAGGTGGCGGCTGCCTCGCGCACGGATTGCGCCAGTGCGGCATAGCTGACTTCCTCGCCCTGCCACGACAGGGCCGGCGCATGGGGCGCGCGCTGCGCCGTGTCGAAGATCAGATCGTGTATCAGTGTCGCCATCGTTTCGCCCCCGGGTTGCCATGATTGCCATGCATTCCCCTATGATTCAGACAAACGGCCACAGCGGTCTTGATTTTGATCAATTAACGGTTTCAGCAACACAGCTTGAGCCGGCGCAAGACCGCCGCTGGCCGCTGCGCTCTAATGGACAGCGTTGGCTGCATAGCCGCCCCATCCGTTACCGCCATGGCCCTGTCCCCGCAATTTCCCCTGCTGCAACGGCTTGCCGCCAGCCTTCGCCAGCTGGGCTGGTGCGACAGCGCCTGGCTGGCCCTGGCGCGCCTGCTGGCGATGATGCCGGGCGGGCGCTGCGCGCTATATCGTTATCAATTCGTCGCGCAAGCCGTGGCGCCCGGTTCGCTGTGCCGCGGGCGCGGCCAGTCGATTGCCGTCACGCCCTGCCTGGCGGAAGCGGACTTGCCGCCCGGTCCCGAGCGCCGGCCCGGTGCGCTGCGCGAACGCTACCGGCAAGGCGCGCAATGCCTGGTGGCGCGGAACAAGTCAGGCATGCTTGGCTGGATCTGGCTGCTGCGCCATGGCTGCCAGGAAGACGAGGTGCGCGCCCGCTATGCGCTGGCGTCGAAGCAATCGTCGTGGGACCTGGACGTGTGGGTGCATCCCGACCAGCGCGGCGGCCTGGTCTTCGCCCGTCTGTGGGAAGAAGCCAACGCCGTGCTGTACGCGCAGGGCGTGCGCTGGTCGTGCAGCCGCATTTCGCGTTTCAACCGCGCCTCGCTGGGCGCCCATGCGCGCCTGGGCACGCACGCGCTGGGCACGGCCACCTTTCTTCGCTGCGGCCGCTGGCAATGGATGGCCGCCAGCCTGCCGCCATATCTGCACCTGTCGCGCCGCCCCGACGATATTCCCTGCCTGGACTTCGACACCAGCCGCCTGCCGCACTACCCTTCCCTGGAGCTGACATGCCGCATCTTGAAGCAGTAAAGCACATCCTCGACACCACCCTGGGCTTGAACGGGCGCGTGCTGGAAGCCCACACGCCGCTGCTGGGCAGCGTGCCGGAACTCGACTCGATGGCCGTGATCGGCGTGATCGCCGCGCTGGAAGACCATTTCGGCATCATGGTCGCCGACGACGACATCCACGCACGCCACTTCGCCACCGTGGGCACCCTGCACGATTTCGTGTTTGCAAAGCTGCGACCATGAGCCGCGCCGCCATCGACGCGCTGCCGCTGCTGCCCTTCTTCCTGCCCGCCAGCGGCGGCCAGCGCTATTGCCTGCTGCACCTGCCGCCGCCGGGCCAGGCTGCGCGCGGCGGCATCCTCTACGTGCATCCCTTTGCCGAGGAACTGAACAAGAGCCGCCACGTGGCCGCCGCGCAGGCGCGCGCCTTTGCTGCCTTGGGCTACAGCGTGCTGCAGATCGACCTGTTTGGCTGCGGCGACAGCAGCGGGGACTTTGCCGAGGCGCGTTGGGACATCTGGCACAACGACCTGCACCTGGCTTGTGCCTGGCTGGCGCAGCGCGTCGACGGCCCCTTGACCGTGTGGGGCTTGCGCCTGGGCGCCCTGCTGGCCCTCGATTTCGCCAGCCGCGCGCCGCTGCCGCTGGCGCGTTTGCTGCTATGGCAACCGGAACTCGATGGCCGGCGCGTGATCGACCGCTTCCTGCGCCTGCGCCTGGCAAGCGGCATGCTGGCCGGCGGCACGCGGGAAGTCCCCGGCCATGCGCGCGCCGCACTGGTGCAGGGTGAACCTGTGGAAGTGGCCGGCTACCTGCTGGCGCCCGAGCTGGCGCACGCCATCGATGGCGTCAGCGCCTCCACGCTGCCGCCGGCGGTGCCTGTGTATTGGCTCGATTACCAGGCGCCGGAGCACGCCTGCACACCGTTGCCGCCGCTGGCGCGGCAATGGCGCGACCAGGGCGCCGCCGTGCACGTGGCCAGCTTCGGCGATGGCCCGTTCTGGCATAGCGGCGAGCTGCTGGCGTGTCCGCAATTGCTGGACGCCACGCGCGCGCTGTGCCGCGACTGGCTAGCCGAGGAAAGGGCGCCGCCATGAAGCGCGACAGCAGTCAGCAGCACCTCGCAGGGCGCAGCGTGCGCGAGCTGGCCCTGCGCTTTCGCAGCGCAGCGGAAGACGACGAGGCGCAGGCGCGCCTGGCAGGCATCCTCAGCCTGCCCGACGTGCCAAGCCCGCGCGGCGTCTTGATCGTCACGGGCGGGCCGCAGTATCGGGTGGGCAGCCACCGCCAGTTCGTCTTGCTGGCGCGCGCCCTGGCCGCGCAAGGCTGGCCCGTGCTGCGTTTCGACTTGCGCGGCATGGGCGACAGCGAGGGCAGCGCGCGCGACTACCGCGCCGCCGGTCCCGACATCGCCGGCGCGCTGGCGCAATTCTTCGACGCCGTGCCATCCTTGCGCGAAGTGGCGCTGTGGGGTTTGTGCGACGGTGCCACGGCCGCCGCCTGCCATGCGCCAAGCGACGCGCGCGTCAATGCGCTGATCTTGCTCAACCCGTGGGTGCGCAGCAGCGCCGGCCTGGCGCGCGCCACCTTGCGCCATTATTATCTGCCACGCCTGCTGCAAGGCGCTTTCTGGCGCAAGCTGACCAGCGGCGGACTGCAGCTGGGCACCAGCCTGGCCTCACTGCGGCAGGTGGTGACCGCCACGCAGAAAGGGGCAACGCAGGAAGACGACACGCCCGCGCCGGCCCTGCTGCGGGCGCTGGCGCAATTCCAGGGCAAGGTGCTGCTGATCCTCAGCGGCGACGACCTCGGTGCACGCGAATGGCAAGCGCTGTTTGACGGCGATGCAGCCTGGCGCGCCGTGGCCGCGCGCGCGCAATGGACGCAGGCCCAGGTCGATGGCGCCAACCACACCTTCGCCAGCGCCGCCTGGCGCGCCGAAGTGGAACAGCTGTGCGCGCGCTGGCTGCGGTCATGGTAAAGACCTCGCCGAACGCGGCCCGACCGAACGCGGCCCGACCAAAACGGGTGCTGATGGTGGCCTACCATTTTCCGCCGCTGGCTGGCGGCAGCGGCATCCTGCGCACCCTGGGCTTTGCCCGTCATTTGCCCGACTGCGGCTGGCAGCCGCTGGTGCTCAGTCCCGCGCCCATCGCGTATGCGCAGCGGGGCGATACGCAGCTGGCGCGGATCGACGCCCAAACCACCGTGCGGCGCACCCTGGCGCTGGACGCGGCGCGCCACCTTGCCATCGCCGGGCGCTATCCGCGCTGCCTGGCGCTGCCTGACCGCTGGAGTTCCTGGTGGCTGAGCGCCGTGCCAGCCGGCCTGCGCATGATCCGCGAGTATCGCCCCGACGCCATCTGGTCGACGTATCCGATCGCCACGGCGCACCTGATCGCACTGACCTTGCAAAAATGCAGCGGCCTGCCGTGGATCGCCGACCAGCGCGACCCCATGCTCGACGACAGTGACCCACTGGCGCCGTATCCGCCCGAGCCGCGCCTGCACCGCATGCATGCGTGGATCGAGCAGCGCATCGCGGCGCGCAGCGCGGCCATCGTCTGCACTACGCCGGGCGCCATCGCGGCGCACCAGCGGCGCCTGGCGCAGGTGGGGCGCGAACGCTTCTGCCTGATCGAAAATGGCCATGACGATATCGATGACGGGGGCGCCGCGCCGCCGGACGGGCCGGGCGGCCAGCGCAGCCGCTTCCTGCTGCTGCACAGCGGCGTGATCTACCCGTCGGAGCGCGATCCGCAAGCGCTGTTCGAGGCCCTGGCGCGGCTGCGCCACGACGGCGTGCTGCATGCGCGCAATTTTCAGCTGGTGCTGCGCGCCACGGGCCACGATGCGTGGCTGGCGGGATTGCTGGCGAAATACGGCGTCCAGGATCTGGTCAGCCTGGAACCGTTCCAGCCGCATGGCGCGGCGCTGCAGGAAATGCTGGCCGCCGACGGCTTGCTGCTGCTGCAGGCGGCCAACTGCAACGCGCAGATTCCCGCCAAGCTGTATGAATACCTGCGCTGCCGCCGGCCCATCCTCGCGCTGACCGACCTGGCGGGCGACAGCGCGGCCAAGCTGTGCCACTGCGGCATCGACACCATCGGCCAGCTGGCGTCCAGCAGCGATTGCGCGCGCGCCCTGCTGCGCTTTCTGGAACTGGCGCGCCAGGGCCGCGCGCCGCTGGCCAGCCCCGCCGCCATCGCCCTGCAATCGCGGCAAGCCCGCAGCAAGGCCCTGGCCGATTTGCTGCACCAGGTCAGCCACAGGAGCCCACCATGAAGCATGCCTTGTTTGCCTGCGCCCTCGCCGCCTGCTGCGCCAGCGCCAGCGCCGTATGCCCGCCCTACATCAAGGGCACCACGGGCGGCGACTACACCAGCGCGGAAGACCGATCCGGCCTGTCCGTGGTCGAGAAATTCCATTTCTCGCGCGCGGTGGAAACGCTCACGCAAGGCATGACGGGCAGCCTGGGGGGCGACATCAGCTACACATTGGAGCACTTCCCGAACCACCACCGGGCGCTCGCGTCGATGGCGAAACTCGGCTTGCGCCTGAAAAGCGCCCAGCCGCATGGCGCCCGCTACACGGTCAGCTGCTACTTCGAACGGGCGATCGCCTTCGCACCGCACGACGTGACGGCGCGCATGGTGTATGGCAACTACCTGCTGGCGACGGGCCAGGACGCGATGGCGCTGGAGCAGCTGGACTCTGCCAGCCGCCTGGCGCCCGAGCAGGCCACCATTCAGTACAACCTGGGCCTGATGTATGTGAAAAAGAAGGAATACGACAAAGCCAGCGCGCATGCGCAAAAAGCCTATGCGCTGGGTTTTCCTTTGCCGGGGCTGAAGAACAAGCTGAAGGCGGCGGGCAAGTGGAGAGAACCGCCGCCGGCCATCATGGAAGCAAAGGAAGCACCGCAAGAACCGGCCGTGCCGCCAGTCGAACCGCCTAGCGGGGAATGACAGCCGGCCGCCTGGCCACGCTCAAATGCCCCGTCGGCGATGCGGCCAGCGCGGCGGCCAGGTCGCGGCGCGATTGCACTTTGTCTTCGGCTACGCTGATGTGCGCCAGTTCGGCTGGCTGCAGCACGGTGAGGGTCAGCAGCAGCACCTCGCCATACGGCGTGGCGAAGGATGGCGGGATGGTGCTTGCCCCCTGGACCAACAGCACGCCCACCTGTTCGTTTTCGTCTTCCAGCCCCTCCGGCGCATGCTGCACATCCAGCACCATCGACACGCTGCCGTGGCGCTGCACCAGCAAATCGATGGAGCCGTGGTCTGCCACGTTCTGGCCGACCTGGTAGATCAGGTCGAAGAGCCAGGAATGCGCCACTTCCTGGCCGTCGAAGGCGGACAGCGGCGCCTCGATGCACACTTCCAGCAAGTGGCCGCGCGGGACAAACACGTCGTCGTCATCCTCGAACGGATCGCTCAAACCATCGCTGGCGATGAGAATGGCATCATTGCGGCGGATCACCCTCCAGGCCTGGCGCAACGATGGCCAGCGCGGGCCACCCATGAAGGCGGGATTGACCAGCGGCGCCAGCACGTCGGCGTCCATGGTGCCCAGGGTGGCATAAAAAGCGTCGCGCGCGGCGCAGGCCGTGGCCAGCATCAGCGCGCCCGCTTCCTTGCCGACGACGGCGTCGTCCGGTTGCGGTACTTGGGGGATAGCGTTTTCAGGCATGAGAATACTCTGTGAATTAGTCGGCGGGAGGAAAGTCGTCGTAGGAACGGGGCAAATAGCCCCAGATGCGCGCCACCCGGTCGCGCACCTCGAAATCGAAGCCGATGCGTTCCAGCTGCGGCACGATCCACACGCCGTGGTCGATGATTTTTTTCGGCAGCAGCATGGCCACGTGTTCTTCCGAGGTCAGGCCGATGTCGAACCATTCCACGCCGATGAACGGGAACGGCAAGTGGTAATCCCATTCCGTATCCCAGCGCGAGACATAGCCGCTGACGGAGCCGTAGCGGTACGACGGCCGCCATTCAGTCTGCCCGCGCATGAAGGCCAGCAGTTCGTTCCACTTGCAGTCGTTGGCGGCGCCGGCCAGGTTGCGCCGCGCGATGTGGCCGCGCAGCTTGCGCTTGATGTCGTCGCCGCCGGCGTCGGCCTGCGGCAGGCCAGCCATTACCTCGCCACCGGCTTGACTTTCGACGCGGCCAGCACGGCGCGCGCGCGGGCCGTGTCGATATCGTCGGCCGTGGCCATCGCCACGCCCATGCGGCGGCGGGCGAACGATTCCGGCTTGCCGAACAGGCGCAAGTCCGCGCCCGGCACGCTCAGGGCGTCGGCCACGCCTTCGAAGGCGATGCCTTTCGCTTCCAACTGGCCATAGATGACGGCCGAGGCGCCGGGCGAGCGCAACGCCACGTTGACGGGCAGGCCGAGGATGGCTTTCGCGTGCAGCTCGAATTCGCTCTGCACCTGGCTGGCCATGGTGACCATGCCCGTGTCGTGCGGACGGGGGCTCACTTCCGAGAACCACACCATGTCGTCCTTGACGAACAGCTCCACGCCGAACAGGCCCAGGCCGCCCAGGTTGTCCGTCACCTTGCGGGCGATCTCGCGCGAACGTTCCAGGGCCAGCGGCGCCATGCGGGCCGGCTGCCACGATTCCACGTAGTCACCCTGCACCTGCAAGTGGCCGATTGGCTCGCAAAACTGCGTCTCGATCTGTCCCGACGCGCCAACGGCACGCACCGTCAGCAGCGTGATTTCATAATCGAAGTCGATGAACCCCTCGACGATGACCCGGCCCGTGTCGACCCGGCTGCCGCTGGCTGCATATGCCCACGCCGTGTCCACATCAGCGGCGCCATCCAGTTTGGACTGGCCCTTGCCCGACGACGACATCACGGGTTTCACCACGCATGGAAAGCCGATTTCCTGGCAAGCGGCCTGCAACTCCTGCAAGCTGCTGGCGAAGCGGTATGGCGACGTCGCCACGCCGAGCGTTTCGGCCGCCAGGGTGCGGATGCCTTCGCGGTTCATCGTCAGCACGGCCGCGCGCGCGTTCGGAATACACGTGATTTGCCCGGCCGCTTCCAGCGCCGCCAGGGTGTCGGTGGCGATGGCTTCGATTTCCGGCACGATCAAATCCGGCTTTTCCAGGGCTATCAGGGCGGCCAGCGCCACGCCGTCGCTCATGTCGATCACGTGCGAGCGGTGCGCCACCGGATGGCCTGGCGCGTTCGGATAGCGGTCAACGGCAATCACTTCCACGCCCAGGCGCTGCAGCGAAATAATCACTTCCTTGCCCAGTTCGCCGGAACCCAGCAGCATGACTTTGATGGCGGTGGAAGACAGGGGCGTGCCGAAGGTGCGGGGCGTGATGGTGCTTGAGGTCATGGCAGGGTCAGGTGGCGTTGGAAAGATGGCTGGGACTATAGCAAATGCCGGCCCTCTTGGACAGGGCGCACCGCTGGCGTGCGGCCGCTTTTCCCCGCCCGGCGGGCCGCACTAGCCCGCATACGCCCGCCTGATCTCGTCGATGTCGATCTTTTTCATGTCTATCAATGCAGCCAGACCAGAACGGGCCGTCAGGGCTGCGCTCCAAACGTTTGATCATGCAATTGTTCCAGCAGGAAATCAATGAACACGCGCAGGCGCGGCGGCAGGTGGCGGCTGGCGGGCCACAGCAGCCAGAATGCCGTGCGCGCCTGCGTATGCTCGTCCAGCAGCGAGACCAGTTGCCCTGCCGCCAGCTCGCGCTGCACGGCAAATGCGGGCAGGTAGGCGATGCCCTGCCCCTGCACGGCCAGGAAGACGCGCATTTCCAGGCTGTTGCAGACCATGCCGGGCGCCGGCTGGACAGAATCGTCCATCAGCGGCCAC
The DNA here is from genome assembly GCF_051380795.1 of Janthinobacterium leeuwenhoeki. Taxonomy (NCBI): domain Bacteria; kingdom Pseudomonadati; phylum Pseudomonadota; class Betaproteobacteria; order Burkholderiales; family Oxalobacteraceae; genus Janthinobacterium; species Janthinobacterium leeuwenhoeki. Next base: position 23,903 of record NZ_JBNYXT010000038.1, on the reverse strand, counting down.
TGTTCCAGCCGGCCCGTGGCGGGAAAACGGTAATCCAGGCGCGCGTGCCGCAGCAGAGCGGCGCCATCGACCGGCCGGCCATGGCGCGCCAGGTAGGCGGGCGACGCCACCAGTAGGCGGCGGAATGTGCATAGTTTGCGCCGCATCAAGCCCGAGTCGGCCAATTCGCCAGTGCGCACGGCCGCGTCAAAGCCGTCGCTGACGATATTGACCATGGCGTCGGAAAAATCGAGGTCGATGGCGGGATACGCTTGCATGAAGGCGCCGATGGCCGGCTCGAACAGGCCGCTGTAGCGTGGCAGGCTGATGCGCAGCCGGCCGCTCGGCGCGCCGCCCGATTCGCCCAGCTCCCGCTCGGCCGCTTCCACCTCGGCCAGGATGCGCTTGCAGCGCTGCAGGAATTTTTCCCCCTCCGCCGTCAGCGCCAGATGCCGCGTGCTGCGCTGGAACAGGCGCGCGCCCAGCCGTGCTTCCATGCGCGCCACGCTCTTGCCGACGGCCGACGATGACAGGCCCAGCAGCCGGCCCGTGGCCGAAAAACTGCCGCTGTCGGCCACCTGCACGAACATGGCGATACCACCCAAACTATCCATCCGTGCTCCATTCACGACATTTTTGTCCGATATGTTGATCAGTTTAGCCCCTTTTTCTTCAATGATGGGCGCGCCATACTCGCCCCTCTTTCTTTCATATCCGACACCCATGCCCTCACCCTCACGTCTTTCACTCCCCCTGCAAGTGCTGGCCGCTTGCCTGACGGGCTTGCTGATCCCCCTGTGTTTCACGGGCCCGGCCGTGGCGCTGCCCGCCCTCGGCGCCGAACTGCACGGCAGCGCCGCCGCCCTGAACTGGGTCATCAATGCATATATCCTCAGCTATGGCAGCGCCATGATGGTGGCCGGCAGCCTGACGGACCTGCTGGGACGGCGCCGCGTCTGGCTGGCGGGGCTGGCGCTGTTTTGCGCAGCGACCCTGGCCATTGCCCACGCGCCCTCGGTGGCATGGATTGCCGCGCTGCGCTTCGTGCAGGGCCTCGGCGGCGCGGCCGCGTTCGCCGCCGCCATGTCGTCGCTGGCGCCCCTGTTCCACGGCGCTGCCCGCAACCGGGTGATGAGCGTGCTGGGCACGACCTTCGGCCTGGGCCTGGCCTTCGGTCCGCTGGCGGCTGGCGCCATGCTGGCACTGGCCCGCTGGCCCGCCATCTTTTATGCCACGGCCGCGCTGGGCGCCATCGGCATGCTGCTGGTCTGGGGCAGCGTGCCGGCCGATCCGGCGCGCGGCAAGGCCCGGCTGGACTGGCCTGGCGCCATCAGCTTCAGCGCCGCGCTGGGTCTGTTGACGCTGGGCATGCTGCTGGCGCCCGAGCACGGCTGGCGCAGCAACGCCGTGCTGCTGCCCGTCGCCTCATCCGTGCTGCTGTTCCTCGCCTTTGGCGTGATCGAGCGCAGGACGGCGCAGCCCATGCTGGATTTATCGCTGTTCCGCCAGCGCAGCTTTGTCGCCGTGCAAGTGCTGGCCGCCTCGCCCGCATTCCTGTTCATCGTGCTCATCGTCATGCTGCCGGGGCGCTTCATCGGCATCGACAACATGTCAGCGCTGGCGGCGGGCCGCCTGATGATCGCCCTGGCCGCGCCGCTGCTGCTCGTACCCATGCTGGCGGCGCTGCTGTCGCGCTGGGTCAATACCGGCGCCCTGTGCGCGACGGGGCTGCTGCTGGCCGCGGCCGGCCTGGCCTGGCTGGCACAGGTGCTGGGCGGCGGTGACGCTGCCACCTTGGCCGGCCCCCTGCTGCTGATCGGCGCCGGCATCGGTTTGCCGTGGGGCTTGATGGATGGCATGGCCCTGAGCGTGGTGGAAACGCAGCGGGCTGGCATGGCGACGGGCATTTTCAATACCGTGCGCGTCAGCGCTGATGGGGTGGCGCTGGCCCTGGCGGGCGCCGTGCTGGCCGGCCTGATCGGCACAGGCCTGGCGCGGCAACTGCCCGCCGAGCTGCCCGTGCTGGCCGCCGCCAGCCGCGCCGCGCTCGGTGATATCCAACAAGCGACACAGCTGCTGGGCGGCCAGGAAGCGCTGCTGCGCGCCAGCTATGACGCCGCCTTCCGGCAGCTACTGCTGGGCCTGGCGGTGTTGGCCATGGCGCTGGCGGCGCTGGTGCCGTATTTGCTCAGGAACGATGGGGCTCAGGCGTCGAGGCCGTAGAACACGGCTACCAGGATGGCGATATTGTTGCAGGCGCGCGCAAACGCCGTTGTCGCGTAGGCAACGGCCACACTGGGGGCGCGGTAGCGCAGGTAGACAAAGCTGAACATGGCGCCCGACCCCAACGCGACGATAGCGTGCAGCAAGCCACCGCTGATGAAATGCACGATGGCCCACAGGATGGCGCCGATAAATATGCTCACGTGGCGGCTGGCGCCCAGGCGCCTGAGGATTTCCAGCGGCAGCAGCTGTCCCAGGAAAGTTTCCAGAATGGGTGAATAGATGACGACCCAGAACACCAGCAGGGGCAGCGACATTTCGCGCTTGAACTTGGACAGGCCCGTGTGCGCGCCCCAGTATTCGGGCGGCAGCAGCCATTTGGTGAGGAGCAGGATGGCAAAGCACAGCATGCAAGTGAGTAAACCCCAGCCCAGGCCGGCTAGGGCCAGCTGCAGCCCGGGCGGCGCCGGTTTGTCGCCATCCGGGCTGGATAGATCATGGCTGCTGCGCACTTGCATGAGTAATCCTGGCGGTGATTCAGCTTGCATTGTAGCGCGGAATATGACTATTGGCGCATGCCTGGTGGCGCGCCGTGTGCAGCGCGTACCGCGTCAGGCCACCAGGCGCAGCGGTCCGTTGCCCGGCGCGGCCAGTTTGAAGATGCCCACTTCCTGTTCCAGCTGCGCCGCCTGCTGCTGCAGTTCGTGCGCGGCGGCCGCCGCCTGCTCGACCAGGGCCGCGTTTTGCTGTGTCACGTGGTCCATGTCGACGATGGCGCGGTTGACTTGCTCGATGCCGGCGCCCTGCTCCTGCGTGGCGTGGCTGATCTCGGCCATGATGCCCGTCACCCTGCCGATGCCGGCCACCACGTCATGCATGGTGGCGCCGGCCTGCTCGACGAGCAAGGTACCCGTGCCCACCTTGCTGACGGAATCGTCGATCAGCACCTTGATTTCGCGCGCGGCGGCGCTGGACCGTTGCGCCAGGCTGCGCACCTCGGTGGCGACGACGGCAAAACCGCGTCCCTGCTCGCCGGCGCGGGCCGCTTCGACGGCCGCGTTCAAGGCCAAAATATTCGTCTGGAAGGCGATGCTGTCGATCACGCCGATGATATCGACGATCTTGTTCGACGAGGCATTGATCAGGCCCATGGTGTGCACCACTTCGGCCACCGCCTTGCCGCCCTGCTCCGACACCTTCGACGCTTCGCGCGCCAAACGGTTCGCCTGCTGGGCGTTGTCCGCATTCTGGCGCACGGTGGAAATCAGTTCTTCCATCGACGACGCCACTTCTTCAAGTGAGCCGGCTTGCTGCTCCGTGCGCTGCGACAAATCGCGGTTGCCCGAGGCGATCTCGGTCGAGGCCACGGCGATGCTTTCCGTACCGTGGCGCACCTTGCCGACGATGGCGGCCAGGTTGTCGCGCATGGTCTTGATCGCAAACAGCAAGCTGCTGTCGTCGCCGAGGCGCGTGTGCACATCGATGGCCAGTTCGCCCATCGCGATGCGCCCGGCAATCGTGGCCGCATACGCCGGTTCGCCGCCCAGCTGGCGCAGCAATCCCCGCGTGATGACGGTGGCGACCGCAATGCAAATGAGCACGCTGAGCGCGGCCAGCACGCCGATCCAGCGCAGCGACTGGCCGTAGATGGCGCGCGCGGCCACGCTGGCTTGCTCCGATTCGCGCTGCACGTTTTTCAGCACCGTATCGATGTCGGCGACGATCTGGCGCCGCAGGGGGCTGCACTCCTCGACGAGGAAGGTGCTGTACTGTTCCATCTGCCCCGAGGCGCGGAACTGGCGCGGACGCTGCAATTCCTGCGCCATGGCTTTCAAGCCCGTGCTGACTTTCTCGAATTGCGCGTCACCGGCGAATTTCGGCGCCAGCCGGGCCAGCGCTTCCAGGTACAGCGCCTTCTGGCTGTCGAGGATGGCCAGCTCTTTTTCGGCGGCGGCCTGGTCATGGAAGATATACGCGTTGCGGGCGGCCAGGCCCGTCTGGTCCAGCGCTTCGCGCGCCACGTACAGTGGGTCGAGTTTTTCCTGCTGTACCTTGTCCTGCGCGTCCATGGCGCCGGAGATGGCGGCGATGCGCAGCAGCGCGAAAGCCGCCAGCACCAGCATGAGTAAAACCAGTAGCCCGAAGCCTGCGCTCAGGCGCGCGCCTATCGTCAAACGATTGAATGACATCATTGTTGTTATTGCCCTGTAATAAAGTTGATTATTGCTGGCTATCTAAAAACCAGCGATCTGCTCGCCGTCATGTTGCCCTTCCTGCATGGCGCAGGATGGGTCTCTAACTGGCGTTTTTTGGGCAGTCAGCTTCTAATTGCGGGCAATGCAAGCGCACGGGACATGCCCTGCGCCATACAACAGCACATTGCATTATAAGCGAACAGCGTTATTAATGTTTCCACGCTCACACTTCTAATGCCTTGATGCAACTCAAGAGGTGCCGTATCAGCCTGCGCCCGGGGCGTCAATGACGGCCATGGTGATGCGCGAAATGCAGCACAGCTTGCCAGCGTCGTCGACAATGCGGATTTCCCAGACCTGGCTGCTGCGGCCCCGGTGGATCGGCGTGGCGCGCCCCGTCACCTGGCCGCCACGCACGCCGCGCAGGTGGTTGGCATTGATTTCCTGGCCCACGCTCACATGCCGGCGGGAATCGAGACAGGCATTCGCGGCCATGCTGCCCAGGGTTTCGGCCAGCAGCACGGAAGCGCCGCCATGCAGCAGCTTGAACGGCTGCATGGTGCGGTGGTCGACGGGCATGGTCGCTTCGATCCAGTCGGGGCCGAAGGCCGTGAATGCGATGCCCAGGTGGCGCATGGCCGTGCCTGCACTGGCGGCGTTGAGCGAGGCCAGGTCGAGCGGTGCGTGCCAGATTTCCATTGTTACCTCGGATAAGTGTGGAGTAGAGCCATTGTAGGCCAGAGCGCCTGCGCGCGCCGCTTCGTCTTTCCTTCACCGTGGCCCGGGGTGGCGAGGGCATTAACTGGTTATAATTGCCCATTCTTAAAAAACGAGGTTGTGTATGAAGTGGGCCTTGCTGGGCATTTTTGTGTTTTCTGTTTTACATATTCATTTTCGGGGCAAGGTGCGCCTGCCGTTCCGCCGCCAGATCTTCGATCATTCCTCGTTCATGGCGCCGCTGAACCTGTTCATGCACACCTTTTCCAAGGTGCCGGCCACACCCTATCTGTCCGTCGATCAATTTCCGGAACTGGCGCCGCTGCAGCAGAACTGGCAAATCATCCGCGATGAAGCGCTGCGCATGCAGGAAATGAAAAAGATCAAGGCCGCTGAAAAGAACAATGACGTGGGCTTCAATTCCTTCTTCAAGTATGGCTGGAAGCGTTTCTACCTGAAATGGTATGACGCCAACCACCCGTCGGCACAGCAGATGTGCCCGCAAACCTATGCGCTGCTGCAATCGATTCCCTCGATCAAGGCGGCCATGTTCGCGGAACTGCCGCAAGGTGGCAAGCTCAACCCGCACCGCGACCCGTTCGCCGGCTCCCTGCGCTACCACCTGGGCTTGCAGACGCCAAACGACGACCGCTGCTTCATCGACGTCGATGGCGAACGCCACAGCTGGCGCGATGGCCAGGCCGTGATGTTCGATGAAACGTATATCCACTGGGCCCGCAACGATGCCGACAGCGACCGCATCATCCTGTTCTGCGACATCGAGCGCCCGATGCGCTACCGCTGGGCGCAAGGCTTGAACCGCTGGCTGGGCCGCACCTTGATGACGGCCGCCGCCTCGCCCAACGAACTGGGCGACCAGGTGGGTGGCGTCAGCAAGCTGTTTCAGATTTCCTGGACCATGGGCCAGTACCGCCGCCGCTTCAAGGCGTGGAACAAGACGGCCTACCAGGTCACCCGCGTGGCCCTCGTCGTTGGTGTGATCGCGCTGATCTACTTTATCTAGAGACTGACGTTGCCTGTTTGACAAAAACCGCCTTCGGGCGGTTTTTTCATCATGCGATGCCACTCAGCAGGAAAACCTGAAAAATGACCGAACGCGACCGCCAGCATGATATCCAGATCGGCGCTGAGACATGGATAGAGTTCATCAGCCTCGATGGCCGCTATGAGCAGGCGATCGACATCGATGCCCTGCTGGACGGGCTATGGCCGTTGATCTGCCGCCTGGAAACCCATTGCGTCGCCGGCTGCTGCGGCATGGATGCCTTCGATTTCACGCCTGCAGCCATCGATACGGCCCTGCTTGAGCTTGACCGCGCGCAACTGCATGCCGCCTGCGCGCAAGCCCGCAGTGCCGTGACAGCGGCCGCCAGCGACGTCTTCACGAGCGAGACGATGAATCATGTGGCCGATAAACGCGTGTTCCTGCAATTGCTGCAGCATCTCGAGCGCTGCCTTGCCGGCCCTCAAAAGGACCAGCCGGCAAGCCAGCCGCGCTGACATCGGCGATAATACCGGCTCACACCACTCTCTTCTTTTATTTATGCGCGACATCATTGCCGGATTTCTACGTTTCCAAAAGGAAGTCTTTCCTGAACGCCGAGAGTTATTCAAGACACTGGCCACGGGACAGACGCCCAAGGCCTTGTTCATTTCCTGCTCCGACAGCCGCATGGTGCCGGAACTGGTGACGCAGCGCGAACCTGGCGAATTGTTCGTGATCCGCAACGCGGGCAACATCGTGCCCTCGTTTGGCCCGGAACCCGGGGGCGTGAGCGCGTCCGTCGAATTTGCCGTGGCGGCCCTGAATGTGACGGACATCGTCATTTGCGGCCATTCCGATTGCGGCGCCATGAAAGCCATCGCCACCTGCACTTGCCTCGATCACATGCCGGCAGTCAAGAACTGGCTGCGCCACGCGGATGCGGCGCGCATGATCAATGAATCGGTCGAGCACGCTACGGAGCAGGAGCGCATTGATGGCATGGTGCGCGCCAATGTCGTGGCGCAACTCAACAACATCCGCACTCACCCTTCGGTGGCGCTGGGCATCACGCAAAAACGCCTGACCCTGCATGGCTGGGTGTATGACATCGAAAACGGTTCGCTCGACGCGCTGGACGAATCCACCGGCCAATTTGTTCCGCTGGCGGAACATCCGGCATCGCAGCTGTAAAGGCAGGAAATCCCCGTCAGGCGCAACATTGCGCTTGACCTTATCCAGGCGGGAAGGTTCAAGGTAGCGGTATTCAAGGAGATTATCGTATGCCAACCATCACCGTGTTACCCCATCCCGAACTGGCGCCCGAAGGCGCCGTGTTTGACGCACCGCAAAACATGAGCATTTGCGACGCCTTGCTGCTCAATCAGATAGACATGGAACACGCTTGCGGCCAGGTCGGCGCCTGTTCCACCTGCCACGTGGTCGTGGTGCAAGGTTTCGATACGCTCAATGCACTGGGCGACAATGAAGAAGACATGCTCGACCAGGCCTGGGGCTTGCAGCCCCACTCGCGCCTGTCGTGCCAGGCAAGAGTGAGCCTCGAAGACCTGACCGTCGAGCTGCCCAGGTACACGCTCAACCACGCCAAGGAATAGTCCCCGGCGCGGTGCGCGACTGCCCTACGGGCTTACCACATGATTTACCACATGATCACGCGCTGCTCGGGCGCCAAATACATCGGGTCGCCCGGCTTGATGCCGAATGCCTCGTAAAAGCCGGGCTGGTTCTTCACCGTGCCCTTGGCGCGGAATTCGCCCGGCGAATGCGGGTCGCTCTTGATCTGCGCGATGGCCGCTTCGGGACGCAATTTCGCGCGCCACTTCTGCGCAAAGCCAATATACAGGCGCTGTTCGCCCGTCAAGCCATCGAGCACGGGCGACGGCTTGCCGTGCAAGGAACGCTGATACGCCTTGTAGGTGATCGACAGGCCGGAATTGTCGCCGATGTTTTCACCCAGGGTCAGCTCGCCATTGATGTGGTAGCCAGGCACGGGGCTGTAGGCGCCATACTGCTTGACGAGCCCGGCGGCCAGCGCCTTGAAGGCCGCGCGGTCCTCTGCCGTCCACCAGTTGCGCAAGCGGCCCTTGGCGTCGTACTGGCTGCCGGAATCGTCGAAGGCATGGCTGATTTCATGGCCAAAGGTGATGCCCAGCAAGCCGTAATTGACGGCATCTTCCGCTTTCACGTTAAAGAATGGCGGTTGCAAAATGGCGGCCGGGATCGTGATGGCGTTCAGCGCCGGGCTGTAGCTGGCGTTGACGGTTTGCGGCGTCATCGACCATTCGTCGCGGTCGACCGGTTTGCCCAGCTTGGCCAGGTTTTGCTGGCGGCTCCACACGCGCGAGGCGCGCACGTTGGCGATCAGGTCGTTCGGCCGCGTCTGCATGCTGCTGTAGTCGCGCCAGGTATCGGGATACGCGACCTTCGGCTTCAGGGCGGCCAGCTTGAGTTGGGCTTCCTTCTTGGTTTCCGGGCCCATCCAGTCGAGCTGCTCGATGCCATCCTTGAACGAGGCGACGAAGTTGTCGAACATGGCCATCACGCGGGGCCGGGTTTCCGGCGGCAAATACATTTCCACGTAGCGCTTGCCGATGGCATCACTGATGGCGCCATCCGTAAAGCGCAGCGCCAGCTGCCACTGCGGTTCGCTTTGCGGCACGCCGCGCAGCACCGTGCCGTCGAAGGCGAAACGTTCCTTGACGCTGGCGCTGTCCAGGTAGGAAGCATAGCTTTCGATGATGCGCCAGTTCAGATAGCTCTTCCACGATTCCAGCGGCACGGCGGCCATGGTCTCGGAAAAGCCTGTCATGAAGCTGGGCTGGCGTACCACGGCCGAGGAGGCTTTCGGCGCCAGGCCGGCGGCGGCAAAGTAGGCGTTCCAGTCGAAGGCCGGCGCCAGTGCCGCGAATTGGTCGAAATCGACGCGGTTGTACGACTTGACGGGGTCGCGCATCTGCACGCGCGTCCACTGCACGGCCGCCAAACGCGTTTCGAGGTCGAGAATTTGCGCCGCGTGTGCGGCAGCGGCCTGGTCGCCGCTCATGGCCAGCATGGTTTCGATATGCTTGAGGTATTTGGCGCGCACGGCTTGCAGCTTGGCGTCGTCCTGCTTCAGGTAGTAATCGCGGTCAGGCAAGCCCAGGCCGGACTGGCTGATGTTGACCGTGTAGCGCTCGGGGTCTTGCGCATCGGGCGCCACATAGGCGGAAAACGGCGTGGCGATGCCATTGCCTTGCAGGTAGGCCAGCAGCGCCGGCAAGTCTTTCTTGTCTTTGACGGCGGCGACGCGGGCCAGTTCGGCGCGCAGTGGCTTGAAGCCGGCTGCATTGCGCGCCTTGTCGTTCATGAAGCTCGTGTACAGGTCGGCGATCTTGTGCGCTTCGCTGCCGGGCTTGCCAGGATTCTTGACGCTGGCATCGATCAGGCCGCGCAACTGGCCTTGGGCGATTTCACGCAATTCGATATACGTGCCCCAGACGGATTTGTCGGCAGGGATGTCCGTATTGCGGGTCCATACGCCGTTGACGTAGCCGTAGAAATCATCCCTGGGGCTCACTGCCGGGTCCAGGGTTTTCAGGTCGATGCCCGATACGGGCGCGGTAGCATTGGTAGCTTGGGCGTACAGCGATGGCGAAGATAAGGCGAGCAAGGCGCAGCAGGCGGCGCTGATGAGTGAACGTTTCACGAAGATTCCTTTAATTGTTTTAACTTCATGTTGGGGAACATGCTGTGTCCAGGCATGGGAGGCAGGATTATAGTCGGCCTGTCTGCGGAGAAACAATGTCCGTTGAACAAGTCCAGTGATCCGATGGGCGCTGAAGCATGCCTCAAGCCCGCGCCGATGAGCAGAAAATGTTACCATCGAGCAACAACCATACCCGACGCTCGCCACATCTTTTTGCCTGGCGCTTTGACTGGAGAAGTTTGATGCAGGAATGCAGATTCAATATTTTCGGCACGCTGATTGCCGTCCGTGGGAGTCAGGGCGCCTGGCGCGCCTTCTATCTCGGCACGGAAGGCAAGCGCCGACCTGCCGATTTCATTATTCCGGACGATATTCAAGCCGATGCGCTGTGCGAATACCTGGCTGACCTGTTTCATGAAGAGGCGACGCAGCGCAATAACACGGCCACGCAAATCACCACGCCCGCGTGCGAGGCCTAAGCTACTTCACCGCTACTTCACCGGCTCGAACGTCACCGTCAGCCCATTGCCGGTGGTCCTGATCTGCGTCGGCACGAATTGCACGCCCGCGTAGCGCAATTCGTCGGGCTTGAACGTATAGATCGGCGTTTCATGCATGAGCTGGTCGGCCACCAGGCTGGCCACCTTGGCGAACTGGCGCTGCTGGGCTTCATCCATGCCGTCGATGCTCACCTTGTCCACGCTCGCTTCGCTCAGGTAGACGGCATTGCGCTGGGCGTCGAGCACCAGACGGCCCGACATGGCCAGGCTGCCGCGCCAGCTCTGGCGGATGAAGGGCGGCAAGACACTGGCGTCCACGCTGAGGGCGACTCTTTCGCGCTCGGGCTGCAGCGACAGTTGCGGGTGGGTCAGCTTGACGTCCAGCACGGACAGCACCCGTTTATCGATGGGAAAGCGGCGCTCCAGGCCTTGCTGCATCTTGCTCAGCGACACATTCACGTCGCGCGGGCCGATCAGGGTGGAACACGAAGCCAGCACCGTGCAGGCAAAGGCAGCGATGGCGGCGGTTTTCAGCAAGGGGCGGATGGCGGTCACATTCATGGATAGTCTCGGTGGAAAGATGGCGCCATCTTACACATGCACCCGCTTCAAGACAAACGGCGCCCGGCTTGCGGCGGGCGCCGTTGTTTACGTCAACGTCTTATTAATGCACGAACAGGGCGATCAATATGACGATGGGCAATGGAATGCCCAGCAGCAGCAAGAGGATGGAACGCATGGCAATCTCCTAGATTGAATGGTGGATTAAATGGTCACGTGGCGCAGCACGCGCTCATGGTCGCGCTGGCGGCCGCCAAACGTTGCCGCCAGGCTGGCGACGAAAGCGCCAAGCAGCAAGGCGACAAACATCCACAGCGCCGTGTGCGCACCAGCCTTGCGGGCAGTGTCGGCCGCTTGCTGGGCGGCCGCCTTGGCATCGGCGGCGGCCTTGGCGGCGCGGGCGTAGACGGCGTCGACGCGCGCTTCCGCTTCAGCCTGCGTCAAGCCCGTGCGGCTGGCCACGACCTGGCCAAGGTAGGCGCGGTCGTCGGCGGCCAGGCTGCCCGTGGACAGGCTTGTTGCGAAGATCTTGCCGATTTCCATGCGCTGGTCGGCGAGCGTGCCACCCGCCTCGGCCGCTGGCGCGGCGCGCAGCAGCATGTCCGAGAAATAGTCGAGCGCATTGGCACCGCTACCCTCGCCTTGTTTGGCGCCTGCCGCCGCTGCGGGTGCAAGCGCTGCCGCCACGCCGCTACCCGCATCGATGGCACCGCTCAGCACGGCGCGCGTGCCGCCAGCCAGCACGGCCACGGTAATCAGGGTGGCCACGGCCCAGGCCAGCAAGCCGTGCGCCGTATCGCGGAAATGCACCTCATCCGTGTGGATGGAACTCCATTTCACGCGCAGGCGGCCCGCCATGTAGCCGCCGATGCCGGACGCGGCCAGTTGCATGAAGGCCAGCCAGGCGATGGTCGATACACCGATGGCCGTGGCGTTGAACGACCACGGCGACACGGACGACAAACCCAGGCCCACGCCGAGGATCAGCAAAATGAAAGACAAGGCGGCCGCAGCGGCAGCGCCGGCCAGCACGGCGCCCCAGGAGACGCCTGGATTGTTCAAGTCCGATACGGACAATTGTGTAGCTTGCATAAAATACTCCCTTGCTTGTTGGATTTTTAAACCGTTCAGGCGGCCACGCCCGTCAGCTGTTGCTTGCGCGCGGCCATTTCCCGGCCCAGCGCATCGAGGTCAACGGCCGTATGGCGCACTTTGGGAAACATGTCGCCCTCTTCTTCCTTGACGTGGTGTTCGATCTGCTCGGAAAGCACCTTGACCTTGGCGTCGTACAGGTCGTCGGCGGGATCCATCGCGGTAATTTGCGCGATGAGTTCCTTGGCGCTGGCGTGCTCGACGACGGCTTCATCCATCAGGTCGCCATCGTGGATGGGACGGCGCACGGCCGGATAGAAGATTTCTTCTTCCAACTGCGTGTGCACCGTCAATTCCTGACAAATCTGGTCGGCCAGCTTTTTCTTGGTGGCAAATGAGCGGTCGCTCAAGCCTTCATATTGGGCAAACAAGGCTTTCACGGCCTTGTGGTCCTGCACTAATAAACTGATCGCATTCATGGCGCCTCCTTGTTGTGGATAAGATAAGGATGCGCCATGGCGGCACCAGCGTATGTGCGACGCCTTACACAATCTTGATTTTTAATACACTTGCTTGCTTGGGCGCCTACTTGATGCCGTGATGCCCCATCAGGTCGTACAGGGTAGGCCGGCTCACGCCCAACAGCTCGGCCGCGCGGGCGATATTGCCGTCGGCCCGCGCCAGCGCGCGCACCATCACCTTGTATTCGGCCCCTTCGCGGGCCTGGCGCAGGTTCAGCGGTTCATCCTGGGGCGCTGCCTGGGCGCTGGCGGGTAAGCCCAGGTCATCGGCGGCGATCTGCGGCCCGTCGCACATGATGACGGCGCGCCTGATGCAGTTTTCCACTTCCCGCACATTGCCGGGCCAGCCATAGCTTTCGATCAGTTGCAGCGCGCCGGCGCTGAAATGCAGGTGGCTGCGGCCTTCGCTGGCGCAGAACTTGTTCTTGAAATGGTGCGCCAGCAAGGCAGCATCGCCGGCCCGCTCGCGCAGGGGAGGAATGCGCAAAACGATTTCGCTGAGCCGGTAAAACAGGTCTTCGCGGAAACGTCCCTGTTCCGCCAGCACTTTCAAATCCTGGTGCGTGGCGCAGACGATGCGCACGTTGACGGCGATCTCGGCGCGCCCGCCCACCCTTTCAATGACTCTTTCCTGCAGGAAACGCAGCAATTTCGCCTGCAGCGCCATCGGCATGTCGCCGATTTCATCGAGAAAGAAGGTGCCGCCGTGGGCCAGTTCGATCTTGCCCAGGGTTTGCCGCGCCGCGCCCGTAAACGCTCCCCGCTCATAGCCGAACAACTCGCTTTCCAGCAAGTTTTCGGGGATGGCCGCGCAATTGATGGCAACAAAACGCTGGGCATGGCGGCTGGACAGCGCATGCAAGCCCCGCGCGATCAGTTCCTTGCCGCTGCCCGAATCGCCCAGCAACATCACGCTGGCCGACGAGGGCGCCACTTTTTCCACGCTGCGGCACAGTTTCAGCATGCCCGGATCGCGGCTGACGATGCCAGCCAGGGGCGAGTCCGCCTGCGTCTGCAGCATGCGGCGGTTTTCCTGCTGCATCGCATGTAAATAGAAAGCGCGCGCGATGACCAGGCCCAGCATGTCGGCCTCGAACGGCTTCTGGTGGAAATCGTAGGCGCCCAGCGCGATGGCTTTTAAGGCATGTGCCCGTTCCTGGTTGCCCGAGAGGATGATGACTTTCGTGTCCGGCGCCAGCGCGAGGATGTGCTGCAAGGTGGCCAGGCCTTCCGTGGCGCCGTCCGGGTCAGGCGGCAAGCCCAGGTCCATCGTCACCACGGCCGGCTGGTGGCGCCGCACCAGCGCCAGCGCCGCCTCGCGCTCTGCCGCCAGCAAGACCTCGTAACCGTCAAAACTCCAGTGCAGCTGCTTTTGCAGGCCGGGATCGTCTTCGATGACCAGCAGTTTTTGTTTCGCCATACGTATGCACTCCAGTCAGCGGGTAGAACAGCGGAAATCTGGGGTATGACCCGGCGGGTCAGACCCCATGGCCGCATGCAGCGGCAGGATCACGCGGAACGTCGTACCCACTTGCGGCTCGCTGCGCACTTCCAGGCTGCCGCCCACTTCGCGCAGGTATTCGCGGCTTTCGAACACGCCGATGCCCATGCCCGCCGTCTTGGTCGTGTCGAACGGCTTGAATAGGCGCTCGCGGATGAACTGTTCGCTCATGCCCTGCCCCGTATCGTCGAGCTCGACGACGGCCGTGTGCTGCTCGCGCCGCAGCCGCACGGCCACCTTGCCATCGCTGGCCGTCGCCTCGATGGCGTTCTGGATCAAATGCCCCAGCACCCGCTCCAGGCGCGCGCGGTTGGCCAGCACCGTCAGTTCGCCATCGACGATTTCCAGCCGGGGCGCCGGCGCCAGGCTGGCCTTGGCCGCCACGGCCTGGCGCAGCAAGCCGTCGAGCTGCAACGGCGCGGGCGCTTCCGGCGCCTCACCGCGCGCCAGCTTTTGCAGCAAGGTCTTCATTTTCTGCACGGAATGGTCGAGCGTGCCCAGCATGTCTTCCTGGAAAGCGGGATTGGCGCGGTGCTTTTCCGCATTGCTCAATAGCAGGGACAGCTGGAACACGAGGTTTTTCAAGTCGTGCACGATGAAGGTGGACATGCGGTTGAACGAGTCGAACTGACGCGCCACCGTCAGGGTATCGAGCGATTCACGGTGCGCCAGGTAACTGGCGGCCTGGCTGCCGGCAATTTTCAGCACGTCGAGGATTTCCCAGTTCAGGCCGATACGCGTGCGGGGTCGCGCCAGCGCGACAAAGGCGAATAGCTGGCCATGCAGCATCAAGGGCACCAGCAGCCACACGTCAGGCAGCGCCAGCAGCGCGGGGGGCAAGCGCAAGCCGCCGTACTGGCGCGGCTTGTGCTGACAGTCGGGCACGTCGATCACCCAGAGTCGTGCTTCCAGGAACTGGCACAGGGCACCGGACGCCGGCTCGCTCCACGTGCAGGGCGGCCAGTTCCAGCTGGCGGCAGGCGCAAACAGGCCAGGCTCGCGCAGTATCCACAGCGCGCCGGCGCGGCTTTCTACCAGCTGCGCCATGGCCTGTATCGTGCGTTCGCCCAGCGCCGGCCCGTCTTCGGACAGCGCGCGTGTAAACCTGAGCCATTCCTCGCGGTAATCGAAGATGGCATTGTAAAAATGCTTATTGATATACACCTTGAGCTTGGCGCGCAGGCTGCCGGAAAACAGCACACCCGCCAGCAGCAGGGCCGCACCGCCCAGGTAAGCCATCTGCATCAATGAACCCCAGGTGCCGCCGACATAGCGCAAATAGTATGCACTGGCCGCCATGGCCAGCAGGTAGATGGCCGATCCCAGCAAGGCGGCCGAGCGGTACAGCATCTGGCGCGAGACGGACAGGCCCAGTGCCCAGCCCGGGTTGCGCGCGGCCGAGACGGCCAGCAGCGGCGCGCACAGGGCGTCGACGATGCCGCGCGCGGCCCAGATGTCGTCGTTGATAGCGCGAAACAGCAAGGCGTCGCTGTACAGATAGAAATCGTAGGCGAACAGGCCACCCACGCCCAGACAGGCAAACTTGATGCCCCAGCGTTTCAACGGTGGCGTGTTGCGGTACCACTGCTCCACCAGCAACATGCCCAGCACGGCCAGCAGCAAACGGCAGACACTGGCAATGATGCGCGCCGGCAAAGGCAACGCCAGCCAGGATGAGGCCATGGAGCACAAGCAGGGCGCCAGCGCCGTGAGGACGATGCCGGCCAGCACGAGGCGCAAACGGGGCCGCGACGGTTCGATCAGCAGCAGCAAAAACACCAGCCAGGCCAGGGTGCGCAGCAGTTCCAGCGCATCGCCGGCCAGCGCCATGCGCTGTCCCAGCAGCACCAGCACCACCGTGCCCGTGGCCCAGCCGCCCGTCGCCAGGCAAGCCACTAGCAAGGCGCGCACGTTTTGCCGCGCGCGCCAGTTGCTGATGAGTAGCAGCGCCAGCACGAAAAAGGCCAGCGACGCCATGCCATGACTGAGGGCCGCCGCGTCCGCCGCCGCCAGCCAGTCCGACTGCGCCCGCATCATCGGCTGCCCTTGCCAAACAGCACCACTTGCACCGTGTCGAGCAAGATCAGCAAGTCGAGGAAGAGGCTATTGTTTTTCACGTAATACAAATCGTATTGCAGTTTTTTCACGGCATCGTCGACGGAGGCGCCATATTGATAGCGCACCTGCGCCAGGCCCGTGATGCCTGGCTTGATGCTATGACGAATGTTGTAGTACGGCACCTGCTGCTTCAATTGCTCGACAAAATACGCGCGCTCGGGACGGGGGCCCACGAAACTCATCTCGCCGCGAAACACATTGAGCATCTGCGGCAACTCGTCGATGCGCAGCTTGCGGATCAGCTTGCCCACGCGCGTGATGCGCGCATCGTTGTCCAGCGCCCAGATGGGCTTGCCATCGCGCTCGGCGTCGCAGCGCATGCTGCGAAATTTCAACACTTTGAAGGGCAAGCCATCGCGCCCCACCCGCTCTTGCTGGTAGAACACGGGGCCGCCGTCTTCCAGGCGGATGCACAGGGCCGTCACCAGCATCACGGGCAGCGCCGCCAGGCAGATGACGCTGCTTGCGGCCAGGTCGAACAAACGCTTCGAGGCGGCGCGGAAAAAACTCTGGTCAAAACCGCCGCCATAGATCAGATAGCTCGGTTGCAAGGAATCGATGCGGATCTGGCATGCTTCGCGCTCGAAAAACGTGGCCGCATCGATCACTTTCACGCCGCCCAGCGCGCATTCCAGCAATTGCTTGACGGGAAATGCGCCATTGCGGCGGTCGCTGACGGAGACAACGATTTCATGCGCCGCATGACGCTGGGCCATGGCCAGCAGCGACGGTTCGGCCGGCAGCAAGGCCGAGGCCGGCACGCAGCGCTGCTCACCCGCAACATCGATGCAGCCCACGACCGTAAACTGGTGGAAACCGATCTTGCTGGCCGCCAGCTCCATGCATTCGCGCGCCAGCGCCCCGCCGCCCACCAGGATCAACCGGCCTTCCATCAGCGCCGATTGCGAGGACTTGAACACCACCAGGCGCGCCAGCAGCACGCCGATGGCGCCCAGGCCGAAGATCAGCACGCTGCCGCGCCCGAAATGCAAGGAAGGGATAAAACGGATCAATACGCTGAGCACGGCAAAACCCAGCGCGAACGACGGCAGGATGCGCAATAGCGTATTGCGGATGTCTTCGCGCGAACGGTGCTGGTACATGCCCAGCGCGCTCATGCTGAAAACGATGACCAGGGCAAAGATCGAGGACGACAAATACACCTCGCCCGCTCGCACCAGGCGGCTGCCATCGGTCAGCCACAGCATCGAGGTCAGGGTGGCCGACAGCAGCAGGATCATAATTTCCAGCAACAGCAAGATAAACGCTGTTTTCGAGACGTAATGGCTGAAGATGCGGATCATGGGGCCTCCTGCGGCAAAGGCAGCACGCCGCGCATAAGGCGGCCTGTTACCCGTCTTGCCATCATGACCAACTGTTCCAGCGGGACATTGATGCGCCACAAGCTACGGCCCCAGCTATCTTTCACTGGCAGAATTTATCTCAACACATTACCGAATGAGGGGAAATGGCATATAGTATGCTTCCCCTAAAAGAGATAAATGTCATGAAATTTGATGTAGCGATTGTCGGCAGTGGCCTGGCGGGTTTATCGGTTGCACTGCATTTAGCTGAGACGCGCACCGTCGCGATCATTTCCAAACGCGCGCTGCTCGATGGCGCCAGCAACTGGGCGCAAGGCGGCATCGCGGCCGTGCTGGACTCGGGCGACAGCCACCAGCAGCACATCGAAGACACCCTGATCGCGGGCGGCGGCCTGTGCGACGAGAGCGCCACGCGCTACATCGTCGAGCACGGCCGCGAAGCCATCGAATGGCTGATCGAGCAAGGCGTGCCGTTTACACGCGACGCCACGGCCGAGCTGGGTTTCCACCTGACCCGTGAAGGCGGACACAGCCAGCGCCGCATCATCCATGCTGCCGACGCCACCGGGCACGCCGTGCAAGTGACCTTGGAAGAAAAAGTGCGCGCCCACCCGAACATCAGCCTGTTCGAACACCATTGCGCCATCGACCTGATCACCTCCGACAAGCTGGGCATGAAGCCCACGCAACGCAACGCCCAGCCGCATTGCCACGGCCTGTACGTGCAAGATGAACAAACGGGCAAGGTGCACACCTTTGCCGCCGAGCACACCGTGCTGGCCACGGGCGGCGCCGGCAAGGTGTATTTATATACCACCAACCCGGACACGGCCAGCGGCGACGGCATCGCCATGGCCTGGCGCGCCGGCTGCCGCGTGTCGAACATGGAATTCATCCAGTTCCACCCGACATGCCTGTACCACCCTTACGCGAAATCCTTCCTTATCACCGAAGCCATCCGTGGCGAAGGCGGCTTGCTGAAACTGCCGCCTGAAGCGGGCGCAGCAGCCGGCCAGCGCTTCATGCTGGCCCACGATGAGCGGGCCGAACTGGCGCCGCGCGACGTGGTGGCGCGCGCCATCGACTTCGAGATCAAGAAACGGGGCCTCGACTACGTGCACCTAGACATCAGCCACAAGCCGGCCGCATTCCTCATCGAACACTTCCCCACCATCTACGCGCGCTGTTTGGAACTGGGCATCGACATCACCAAGCAGCCTATCCCTATCGTGCCCGCCGCCCACTACACCTGCGGCGGCGTCGTCACGGACCTGTCCGGTCGCGCCGACTTGCCGGGCCTGTATGCCGTGGGCGAGACGGCCTGTACGGGCTTGCATGGCGCAAACCGCCTGGCGTCGAACTCCTTGCTCGAATGCATCGTCATCGGCCGCGCCTGCGCACAGGACATCGAAAGCAAGGAAAAGCTGGGCACGCCGTATTTGCCCGACTGGGATGAAAGCCGCGTCACAGATGCGGATGAAGAAGTGGTGATTTCCCACAACTGGGACGAGCTGCGCCGTTTCATGTGGAATTACGTGGGCATCGTGCGCACGACCAAGCGCCTGGAGCGGGCCCAGCACCGCATCGCCCTGCTGAAAGAGGAAATCGACGAGTACTACCGCAACTTCCGCATCACGCACGACTTACTGGAATTGCGCAATCTGGTCGACGTGGCCTCGATGATCGTCAACAGCGCCCTGTCGCGCCGGGAAAGCCGTGGCTTGCACTTCAGCCGCGATTATCCGGAAACCTTACCGAAAGCCATCGCCAGCGTGCTGACGCCGCCGCATAGGTAGGCGACATACACAAGCGCCGTCTAATGCTGATTGCATCACATCGTACGATCAGGCATTGCGGTGTTCCGCTATTTGCCAGAAGCGCCCACGCTGGAGGCATCGAGCAATCACCGAAACTTAATGCAAATGTTGAATAGTAGACTTTTTGATGCCATTGCATCTGCGGTGGACCTGGATGACCCTGCAGAACAACTTTTAGCTCAGCGATTCATGCTTGAGGCTATTGAACGAGTGACTTCCCAATTGCCTGAGGTGTAAGCGTCTGTTCAGAGCCGTCTTGAGCGCAGCGTCTTTTTGACCGATGATGGCATCACACCGCTGGGAAGCGGCGTGTTTTTCAGACCGTGGCAGCAGGAACGTTGCAGTTCCAAGGCAGGAAGTCGTCAACGCGGTTGACGGGGTGATCGGCGATATGCGTCAGCACATGGCGCAACCAGGCTTCGGGGTCGACTCCGTTCAGCTTGGCCGTGCCGATCAGCGAGTAAATGGCGGCTGCGCGCTCGCCCCCGCTGTCGGCGCCGGCAAACAGGTAATTGCGGCGCCCGATGGCGATGCCGCGCAGCGCCCGTTCGGCAGCCGAGTTGTCGATCTCGATGGCGCCGTCGTCGCAGTAACGCAGCAGCGCCGGCCACTGATTCAGAGCGTACTGAATCGCCCCAGCCGTGTCCGATTTTCGCGAGAGTTTGTCGAGCGCGGTGCGCAACCACCGTCCGAGGTCGTCGAGCAGTGGCCGTGAGCGTTCCTGCCGAACGGCTTTGCGTTCGTCGGGCGGCTTGCCACGGATCCCAGCTTCGATCACATAGAGCTCGGCAATGCGCCGTAGCGCCTCGGTTGTCAGTGGCGACGGCCGGAGCACGTGCAGGTCGTGGAATTTACGGCGGGCATGCGCCCAGCAGGCTGCTTCCTTGATCGCATCACTGTCGTAGAGAAGGTTAAACCCGGCATAGGCATCGGCCTGCAGCACGCCGGTAAACGAGGCCAAGTGTGTCTGCGGATGAATGCCTTTGCGGTCCGCCGAGTAGGCGAACCAGACCGCCGGCGGTGCTGTGTCGCCAGCGGGCCGGTCATCGCGAACATAGGTCCATAGCCGGCCGGTTTTGGTTTTGCCATTGCCTGGTGCGAGCACCGGCACTGGCGTGTCATCGGCGTGCAGTTTGGTGGCCGCGAGCACATGTTGCCGGATCGCGTCGACCAACGGGCGCAACAGCGCGCTAGCGGCCCCCACCCAGCTCGCCAGCAGTGCGCGGTCCAGGTCAACACCCTCGCGTGCATAGATCACGGACTGGCGATACAGCGGCAAGTGGTCGGCGAACTTGGCCACCAGCACATGGGCCAGCAGGCCCGGACCTGCGATGCCGCGCTCTATCGGCCGGCTCGGTGCCGGTGCTTGCACGATGGCGTCGCAGCAGCCACAGGCCAGTTTTGGTCGCACATGGCGGATCACGCGGAAGCTGGCCGGCGTGAACTCGAGCTGTTCGGCCACATCCTCGCCAAGTGGGCTCAAAGTGCCACCGCATGCCGGACAGGCGTCGACCGGTGGCAAGTACACTTTCTCGTCGCGCGGCAGATGATCGGGCAAGGGCTTGCGTGGCGCGCGCCGACGCGGTGCCGGATCCGCCGCAGGCATTTCCCGCTCAGCCTCTGCGTCATCGGCCTGCAGGTCTTCCAGTTGGAGTTCAAGCTGTTCGATCTGGTGGTCCAGCTTCTCGGACTTGCGGCCGAATTGCATGCGCCGCAGCTTGGCGATCTGTAGCTTCAGGTGCTCGATCTCGGCGGCACGTGTCGTCAACTGCGCTTGCATGTTCAGCAGCGCGTCGCCCTGGGTGGCGATGGTCGCGTCGCGTTCGCGCACCAGGCGCTCGCTGGCCAGCAACAGCGCCTTCAAGGCGTCGATGTCGTTGGGCAGGTCGATTGAGCTAAGCATGCGCCGAGTTTACGCGAGCTGCGTGACGTTTACAAGGCCGATGTGGGCCGCCATGTGCGTTCCGGCCGGCGCCAATCGATGCCCTCAAGCAGCATCGAGAGCTGCGCCTGCGTCAACGCCACGCTGCCGCTGGCGGCCTGCGGCCAGACGAAGCGGCCACGTTCAAGGCGCTTAGCCAGCAGGCACAAACCATCGCCGCTCCACCACAGCACCTTGATCATGTCACCGCGCCGGCCACGAAACAGGAACACGTGACCGCTGAACGGATCTTCAGCCAGCGCCGTCTGCGCCTTCGCCGCCAAACCGTTCATGCCAGAGCGCATGTCGGTTACGCCGGCAGCCAGCCAGATCTTGGTCCCAGTAGGCAAGCCGATCATGGCAGCAGCCTAGCCAGCAGCAGCGTCAGCATGGCCGTATCGACCGTGCCTTCCAGGCGCAGCTGCGCCTGGCCCACACTCAGTACAATGACACCGGGCGCGCTGCCTGCGACCGGCGCGGTTACGGGCGGCGTGTCGAGCACAGTGACTGCCACCAACTGACTCGGTGCGTTACCATCGGCCAGCGCCTCGCCACCGAAACGTTTGCGCCAACTGAACAGCTGATTGGTGTTGATGTTTAGCTCGCGGGCGATCAGTGATACGGATGTGCCGTCGACTTCGGTCCGCGCCACGGCGGCGCGCTTGAACTCATCGCTGTGGCGGCGATACGGGCCTCGTTTCGCCCTGGTTGTGACTGGTTGAATTATTGTGTCCATAATTAAATTTGTGGGCACAATCAATTTGTGCCCCAGATTCAATCATGACGATGGGCGGTGTTTAAGGTAAGACGGTGGTGGACAGACGCTTACCCTGAGGTTGCCAAGTCAGCAGCAGCTGTGGCGCATCGATACATCGCCGGTGCGGCGACGGCTGAGGAAGTCATCAGGGAGCGTGTACGCCTCTGGCGAGCAATTGAAGGGCGAGACCAATCGGACGAGCCAGACGTTTTGAAAATAAGAACTGCCATATGCGTCTTGCATCCTATGGATATTGGCGCTCCTGCCGAAACATTGGAGTATTTTTTTTATTTTTGGCAGCAAGGAGGCTTGTCGCAGGCTGAACTGAAGGCCGCTGTTCAAAACAATTATGGAATTTGAGGTGGCTACAACTGGCCAACAGCAGACATTAAAAACGTTAACGTCTTGAGCGGTTCAGGGTACCTAGTGGAAAATCATGGCAGGGAAATTTTTGAGTCGAGGCGCAGTAGTCCACCTTATCAAGAGTCAGGAACGAACTAATGCTATTCAGAAACGCGATGGATTAACCCAGCACCCGGTGCGAACAACGGTGTGTGGTTGCCCTGACCCTGATTGCGGTGGCTGGCATACCATACTGACTGCGAAAAACGTGCCAACCGCAGACGAGTGCAGGTCGATTTTGCAACACGAAAAATCCAAAAGAAAGGGCTAGTTGCGTATGGCCGAGTCCGGCCAGAAGCAGCCATTTAGAGCAAAGTGACAATGTGTGAGAATTTCTGCGTGGCAATCCGCTATACTCTGCCGCCGCTATCGGCCAGAAGCGGTCGTATAGCAACATTCATTTTTTGACCTGGCTACTCAATCATCTAGAGGTAGAAATGGCATCTTTACTACATGAGGTTTGGGAGGAGGAAGATGGAATAACGGTTTGTATTGCTAACGGGAGTCGGCCGGAATTTATGACGGCTGATGCTCGATTTATTGCAACGTTTGAAGCATCTTCCTGGACAGAAGCAATGACAAAGTATTATGAAATGTACGATTTTGGAGTTTACAAGCCCTTCGATTCATCCTCAGAGCCTTACTCCGAAGAGTCGAAAGCTCGCCAAATCGATCAGTTAAAAACGCGTCAAATACGACTGACTTAAGTTAATCTTGGACATGTCGGTTACGTCTGCTTCGGGGCGACTGCTGGCGTCGCCCTTGTTCTCAAGCATCGGTTTGCTCGGCCATTTCTAGCGCATCGTCAACCTCAATGCCAAGATAGCGCACCGTACTTTCCAAGCGCGTGTGGCCCAGCAATAGCTGCACCGCCCGCAAATTTTTTGTGCGACGGTAGATGAGGGTTGGCTTCGTCCGACGCATCGTGTGTGTACTGTATGCCGTCGGGTCCAATCCGATTTCGTCGAACCATTGGTGAACTATGCGCGCGTACTGCCTGGTTGAAATATGCGGCGATTCGGAAATCCGACTGGGGAATAGAAAGTCGCCGTGCCGTAAACCTGCGGCCGAAATCCACTCCCCAAGGCTCTTCCTGGTTCCTGCGGTAAGTTCGAATTGGACAGGTCGCTTCGTTTTCTGCTGCATCACAATGGCCCTCGCTGCTATATGCCCTCCCTGACATACATCGTTGACACGCAACTGGACCAAGTCGCAGCCACGCAATTTGCTATCGATGGCTAAGTTGAAGAGCGCCAAGTCACGCACTCTCCGGTAGATTTCTAGGCGGACGCGAATTGCCCAGATTTCGCTTACGCGCAGCGGCGCTTTTTGCCCGACTAATTTGCCTTTGTTCCATGGTGTAGGTTGACCCAAAAATTGTGCTTGATATTCCATGATAGACCTCCTGAATGGAACTCTACTATGCGTCTAAAGAGCATCGGCGGCGTTAGGGAAGCGCTGATCAATTCGGTTTTCTGGCGAGGTTGGCGCGCCAAATGGGCGACCGATGAGCCGTTCAAGCCCATTTTTCGTTCAAGTTGACGCGATGCTTCGCGTCTTTCTGC
>NZ_JBNYXT010000037.1:0-56506 GCF_051380795.1 Janthinobacterium leeuwenhoeki | reverse complement strand
TTTCGCTGCTGGACACCCAGCAGCGCTTCCAGCTTGTGAAATGAACCGCCGTATGCGGAACCGCACGTACGGTGGTGTGAGAGGGCGGCTGAGGTAACTCAGCCCCCTACTCGATTCGAGTGATCTGGCGCAAACTACGGGCGAAAAAAAACCGCCCTTGAGGGCGGTTCCTGGAGACTGGTACTGTGCTGCTTACTTGGCAGGCTCTGCGGCTGGTGCGCCAGCGCCTTCAGCGGCAGCGGCCGGCGCCGGCACTTCCGGTTCCTTGAACTTGCCGCCCGATGCGTTGGCAAGGTAGACGACGGCGCGCGCCACTTCCACATCGTCGAGGTCGGGATTGCCGCCCTTGGCCGGCATCCCGCGCAAGCCTTCGATGGCGTGTTTCAGGACCGTATCGTAGCCCTGGGCCAGACGGGCCGACCAGCCGCCCGCATCGCCAAATTTGGGTGCACCAGCCACGCCGGCGCCATGGCAAGCCACGCAGGTTGCCGTGTAGACAGCTTCGCCGCTTTGCAGCACTTTCGGACCGCTGGCATCCTTGAAGGTAAAGCCGGCGTTGGCAACCGGACTCAAGCGCTCGGCAATGGCTTCCGGCGACTGGCTGTCCGTACCCGCACCCGTCAGTTTTTGCGCCGTGACGAACTGCACCAGCAAGATGATGCCGATGACGGTGATGAGGAAGAAGCCAGCTACGGCGGCAAGCAATTGTTTAGGCGTTTTGATCGCTGATTGTTGTTCGTTATGTGCGTCGCTCATGATGTCCTTAGTCCAGATTTGAAACTGATGGCCGTGTAAGGTAGCATTTTTACATGCTTGGATGTAAACCTTTATGAAACCCACAATTATAGGCACAAAAATTGAGCAGCGACATGCAATTGCCGGCGATACGACAGTTTCCGTAGACGTAGGTAAAGAAAAACGGTATCCTTCGCATCACTTCAGAAATTCCCCCTACGCGGCTGTAGCTCAGTGGATAGAGTATTGGCCTCCGAAGCCAAGGGTCGTGGGTTCGATCCCCGCCAGCCGCACCAGCATTCATGCGCCTTTCAAGAAGATTAGCGTAATGGAACTTAGCTTCGAATCGTTTTTGGGAAAAGTTTTGGGAAAAATCCCGTAGAAACCTTCCTGATTTTGCGTACGCGGAGACAGCCAATTTTTTCCTATACGTAACTCCACAACTCTGGAGTTACGCCATGTCAAAAAAGCAAAACGGTCGCCTGGAAAAGCATATCTACGTTGAAGAGCGGAGCGGCTCGCTCCGCTTCAAGGTGGTTGTCCCTCCGTTCCAAGATTCTGCAACCTTCTCAACCATGGATGAAGGCGCGCGTTGGGCTCGTCGCCGGCGCGTGGAACTCTTGGAGAGCAAAGCCTCCAACCTGGCCTCGCCGGAACTGCTCCATGCTGTGTCGGCATCTTCCGGTTTCCCACATGCCCCCAAGGCCCCGCTTCCCATCAAACTGTCGAATGTGTTCGACTCTTATCAAAAGAATGACCTTCCAAAGCTTACAGGCAAGGATGCAGAGGCATCGCGTCTGGAAAGGTTGCGCAAATGGTTTGGCGAGCGTACTGTCGATCAATTGGATGAGACCCTCATCGACGAATGGAAGGAGAACCGCCTTGCCGGCAAATTGGGTTCCGGACGCGATCCCAATCGTGCGGCTACCCTGTCCGCTTCCGATGGTGTAAAGCCGCTTACAAAGCATCAGCGTTACACGCGCAAAAAGGCGGCGAAGGAAGTACCGAGCCTACCAATCTATCCTGTCAGCACCCAAACTGCCCGGCATGAACTGAACCTGCTACGTCGGTCGGTAACGAAATACTTCAGTAGAGAAAATCGTTGGCCAACTTATGGGGCTTGGTGGCAAGCCCATTCCCTGATGCGGATGCAGCTTCCAGGCGCTGCAGAGCCCCGCAATCGGCGCGTATCGGATAATGAACTGCTGGCAGTGTTCAACAGTATCAAGGACATGACCTTGAAGTCGGCCATTCTGTTTGCGATATTGACTTCATTGCGTCGTGGTGAAATCGTTTCGTTGCAGTGGGAAGATGTCGACTTCCAGAGGAGGGTGGTACGCCTGAGAAAACCGGGATTTCTCACCAAGACGAAGGTCCACGAGAGAGAGGTTCCGTTGCTGCCTGGCGCTATCAAGCTTCTGCAAGCCCTGGACCCTAAAAAAAGTGGTCCTATCTTCCCCATGCCCGCAACTGACCTTAGTCATGGCTGGCGCAATGCTGCGGACAAGGCGGAAATTTATGATGCCCGGCTCCATGATTGCCGGCGCGAAGCGATTAGTCGGCTTGTTGAGACATGCCAGTTGAGGATGCATGAAGTCGTTTTGTTTTCCGGACATTCTGACATGCGTACGTTAGCAAAGCATTACCTGCGTTTGGACTCAGGGCGGATGGCGGCGCGGCTGGCAGAGAACCCGGATGCGATCAACATGGCACCTTCCCTGTAACGTACATCACGAGTTTTCTTCCTATACTGCAATTTGGGGAGAAAATATGTACCTGACCAAGAAGGAAGTCGCCGAAGTGCTGCGCGTTTCCGTTCGTACTATCACCACCTACATGCAGCAAGGTGCGATCCCCAATCCGAAAAAGATTGGGGGGATTTTGCTCTGGGAGGAGGAGGAACTGCACCGACGTATCAAGCATGCCTCTCCCTGTGCAGTCGAGCCAGAGTGTGTCAAGCGTGGTCGCCCACGAAAAGTGCGGTTTGCATAATACTGGGAGCAGTTGGTCAGATACCGCTGGCACGCTCGACCCTGGCTGACAGGATCGGGCGCGTCGGTGTGTGCCTGCAGCCGCTTGCCGACCGGCTGACAGAACTGCTGCGGCAATACGCTTACCTGCATGCTGATGAAGCCCCGGTGCGCCAACTCGATCCTGGTAGTGGAAAAACACGCCATGCCCTCCTGCAACTAAACGTTGCTGGAGGCTGGGGGCGCTTGCGGCATATGTAAATCAGCCGTCAACGTTCGGGAGGCATAAAAAAAGTACCTCATTTAAGTACCTTATTTGACAGGGAGTTTTCGCAAACTTTGGCTCTTGCCTTTTCTCTCGTCTCTTTTTAGCTTCCAGCCCGACTGTATACCTCATCAGGGCACTGCAACACTTCCTCGTGTCGAGGCAGTGGTAGTAGCCTACAAGGAGCTAAAAAATGAAGAAATTTGAAGTCAGCCGTGTCCATGCCTGCTCGAAACACCCCATCGACAAAGCCGGCCTCCACATCCTGACGTACGATGCCTGTTGCTACGAGCGCCGGGTGAAGCTGTGGAATTTCAACCATCCTGGCGCGAGTATCACTGAAAGTGACCTCGCATGAGCCGCCGTCCTCCTTTTGAACCCATTGGCTATGCGTTGAAGTTGTCGAATTCTGGCAATTACGCTACCTTGGACAACCTTTTTTTCGAGTGGAACGGCAAACATTGGGAAATCGTCAGCGACATTAATGCCATGCGGATGGCGTTGAGCTGGATTGAGGACGGCGATCCTAGCAACGCTAGCGCAGCCAATGCAAAGTCAGCACATCAAACTGCACTGATCCGGCTTCCGGCCCTCCAAGAGGCCACTCACGTTAGCATCATCCCCGTGGGTAATGGCTATCTGCATCTCGACGGCCGTCCAGTGCTGAAGCCACATGACAAGGACCTTGGACTCCGTCATGCTCTCGGGTGTGATTATTTACCCAGCGCGCCAAGACCAAAGATGTTTGAGAATCTGCTGACGCGTGTGCTTCCCGATCCAGCAGTGAGGAAGAGGGTCCAGGAATACATTGGTTACACCTTGCTGCCCGACGCACGTTTCCAACTCGCCCAGATTTGGCTTGGTACTGGCGCGAACGGCAAGGGCACGCTGGCGAACATTGTGCAAGCCCTTCATGGCCGGGCTGTCGCAGCCTCTCCCAGTAAGTTAGACGGATTCCATGCAGCCGTCACACTCGGTGCGTCACTCATTTATTGCGATGAGGCGCCTCCGCAGAACTGGTGTGAACAGACCATCAAATCGATGATTGCTGGCGAAGCTGTACTGATCGACCGTAAGTACTTGTCTCCTATTACGACACGCATTGCTGGCAAGTGGCTCATTCTTGCGAACCATGTTCCATCAGTGAAAGATCAGTCAAATGGCTTCTGGCGGCGGTTCGACGTAGTCCCATTCAGCGTGGAGATTCCAGCCAGTGAACGCGATCCGATGTTGGCCGATCACATCATCAAGCACGAGTTGACGGGGGTGCTGAACTGGGCGCTGGAGGGCCTCCAACGCCTGCTGGAGCGTGGCCGATTCGAAGCTACACTACCGCCTGCGATGACAGCTGCTACACAGGCTGCTCGAACAGAGACGAATTCAGTGCACGCTTGGGTGAACGAAGCATCGATTGAACGCACGACGACCACGGATACATCCAAGTCAGCGGTTTACACGGCTTATGCTATTTGGTGCAAAGAAAACGGCATGTTGCCTGTTGCATCGCCGAAGTTCTGGAAACGTTTGCCCGACTCTGTAGGAGAGATTGTCGAAAGCCGGGCAACCACGGGAGCCGGACGTATTCGAACCTGCAATATTCTTCTACCCTGACCACTTGGTCAACTATGCTGGTCTGAAAAGCAGCCGCTAAAATCGGCTGCTTTTCTTCGTGACCAGATTGACCAAGTTCTACTTCAAAATCATAGCATCAACGCCACATTACTTCACCTCACTTACGCGTGCGCTGAGTGGGTTAAAAGAAAGTTGTATCTGAACCCCGGTCATAGTGGTCACTTGAAAAATTATGGACGGGCAAAGCGGATTTTGTGACCAAGTTGACACCCGAATGCTGGTCTCCAAGCCCTCGTGGTCTCAACCAACCAGTAGACGATGCTCACGCATCGTCCACGGAGTCATCCTTGAAAGCTGGAACGCCTATGTATCAGCCCGCTTGCAAGCAAGTAGAACAGCGTCAAAGCTGCCTTCGGCAGTGAAACCCCCGACCAGGGCGGACAGGGTCCGCTGCTTTTGAGTAAGCGTTAGGGTATTGCAGTACCTCAGACCGGAGGGAGCGCGGACACTGTCCGCCTTGGTTGTCGTATCTGACTACAAAACGTGACAATGTGTTATTATTTCCACAATGAAACATGATATCTTTGGTAACTAACTGAGCCTAGGCAGATTTAGATTTCAGGAAAAGTCCGGTTTCGTACGGAGGAGCGTTAGAAGGCGATGTCGTTCACTGTTTGAAAGGTGATACCACGCCTGGATAACCTCAGCTAATTCATCATCTTCGCAGTAGAAAAATGGTGTGGGCACATTAAGTACCGTTGCTAATCGAGCTGCGGTTTCCACTGGTGGCGCATGCACTCCAGTCTCGTATCTGCTGATTCGCGCACTGGCTGTGGTTTCGTCCAGGCCGATTGCTGTGCCTAACCTATCCTGCGGGATGCCGGCGAGAAGTCTTGCTTCGCGTAAGCGCAGTCCAAATAGAGATGAGGGAGGTTTAGAGCGGGGAGGCATACTTCGATATTCGTAGAATATGCTTGCGCCGTCTCTACGAAATTCGTAGAATTCTCTATGGCAATATTTTAATGAATGAGTAGAGTCAAATCCCCGCTGAACGAAATTGCCACATAGGAAACATCAAGCATGCCACCGCCCCCCGCACAACTCATCGGCTATCTTTCCCGCGTTGATCGCCCGCATCATGATGCAGTGCTCGCTTTGGTAAAGAGAGCCATTTTGCTTCCCAAACTCATTCGACCGCTGGCGGCGACGATCCTTGCTTATTTGTTGTTGGCTTACGTTGCCGGTCTGGGGACTAAAGCATTGCCGGTTGCAGCAGTTGTCGGCGCCGTGATGCTGCTAGTTACCTTTCTTGACAACAATGTAATGCGCTGGGCGGAAAGAAACAGCTCGCGTATTGCCATGGTGCTCGCGGTTCTTGCTTTGTTTTTCGGTCTTGCTGCCACGCTCCTTACCAAGAAGGAGCCGTTGGTCGTTCTCGCGGCTGGCGCTGGGGGATTTTGTGTGACGTGGATCGTGGTTACCATCGGACTGGTGTTCCTGACGCTATTGATTCATCTGGCTTCCTTGCTCCTGCGTGCGTTTGCATCTCCCATCGCGGCTCCTGTACTGGCCATATTCGCACACATCCATAATCGCCTGCTACGTACAAAATATAAAGGCTGGGTAACATCGCAGGGCACACCCATCATTGAGTTTGGCAGCGAGGGCGTGAAGAATTTTGCGCCAGGCAATGAGGCGATTTTTGTGTCGTCACCGCGTTTCCGTTGCGGTGGCGCGGCAATGGCAGCCGGGATTCCTCTGTTCACCGCTTACGAGCTTGGGAATGACGCCATCATTGATCAACGTGTCCGTGCGGCTTACGACGCATTACGCGCTACTTCAAGCGAGAGTCACGACGACATCGCAAATCATCCGCTAATGGACTTCAACCCTGCCAACGGTCTCCCCATGATTGCCGGGCTAGGCAGTGTGGACGTGATGGGTAACGCTTTTGGCACTGACAGTCATCAGTCTTATCACGATGTGGACATGGGGCATGACAGCTTCAACAATCACTGATCGCTTAACTTTTCTGGCTTCAGCGGAAATCGGTTGAGCGATATCAATTATTAAATATTTAGGATGAAATATGGGCAAGGAAGTATTGTTGAAAACCATAATGGCCGGCTTACTCATCTCCGGCGTGCATGGGGCTGTCGCTGCGGATATTCGTGACCAGTTCAATGTGCAAACCTCAAAAGCTGAGCTAGTGGTGCCAAATGCACGCGCTCAAGATGTGGCTGCGCAAGTCAAGGATGCCTTGTCACAGTTCGCTATTCCTTCGTCATATAACGTGCATAGTCTTCCGGCGGCGTTGCCTGCTCGCCCTCTGGAGCCGGCGCTCCAGGATTTCCTGGTCCAGGGGCAGCCTGTTAGTGAGTACCAGTGTCGCAACGGATACGCAGAAGTCACCAAGACCCCGGCACCGATCAAAAATCCATTCATGTTTGCCGCTGAACGCGTGCAAGCGTGTCTGTACCCGTTCCAGGGTGGCGTGAAGATTTACCTGATCTTTGCTTCCGTCAAGAAGACCGAATCGCTTACATCAGGATTATTCAATGGCATTACCAGCGCTATCCGAGGCAAAGACGAAGACTACAACGTCAAGCGCTTAAAAGAAGAGATTGCGGCCATTCGCAAGAATCTGCCCCAGTTGCTGATTGAGAAAATCGATGTTCCTGGCGCTATGCTTGAGGAACCGGATAAGGATGCAGTTGCCAAGTTGATGCCGGCCAGGAGCGAGATAGCTACCCAGCCGTCTGTGGCAGCATCGCTCGTTGGTTCGCCATCGGTATCTGGGACGGGCGGCGTGGAATCACAGGGCAACAGTAAAGTGGAAGCGCGCAAAAACCTTGCAGGAATGGGGTTGACGTATCACTCGACCGAACAGTTTTTCGCAGCAATTCGCCGTGACGATGAAGTGGCAGTTCAGCTCTTCTTGGCTGCTGGTTCCATGAAAATACTCACCAAAGACGCCAATGGCAAGACTCCGGAGCAAGCGGCGCTGGAATCGAGTGCATCGGCCGCTTGGGAAGCGATCAAGCAGTTTGCCGCTGCTAACCCTCAGGCAGCGGCCAAGGAACCGAACAATCCAGCCGCAGACCCTGCACAAGCGCTTGCCGTAGCCCGGGAGTCCTTGTCTCCGGAGGTGCTGGCGGGGATTGAGAGAATGATTAAAGAGCAGCGTCTGAGTGGAGCTGAGGCGGAAGCCTTCCGCACTAAGGCGACGCTCCAGTATGCGATTCAATTCAAAGGCATACCTAAGTCGATGATGCAGTAGCAGAGCGGGGAGCGGCTTTCTGGAAGCGCACAAGCGCATGAGGCTCTGGGTAAGACGACGCAGGCGGCACGATGGCGGTGCGTCTTCATGTACGTTCAATATGAGGCAGAAGCATGTTCGATTTTTTGAATGCCGTCTATTTGGCAGCCATTCTGTTTTCCAGCATCACCATGTATCCGGTAGGCGAAACCGCCGTGCCGATTCAACTGGGTGGTGCTGTGGAGCTGCGATTCGTGCGCGAATGGTGGCGCGATGATGGTGATGGCAAGTGCTCGTACACTGGTATGGTGGTTCCTTTTGACCGTACCTGGCCGGAAGAAGTAGACCGTGGTGGCGAGCGAGTAATTCTGCCCCCTGAACCTGGAAAAATCGCAGGTTACGTTGCGATAATCAACCGCAAGACGTGCAAAGATAAAGAGGCTGAACTCATTTTAAGAGCTGGTGTTGTTCGTACCCGGACACTGCTTTTCGGTAGCCGCGGTCCGCAGGTGGACAAGCATACTTTTTTTCCAGCCGGAGATATGCTCGAGACCCCTGCTGAGAAAATACAACCCTGGTTCCCTCAAATTGTCGAGCGTCTGGAGCGCCTCAGTGAGCAAGATGAAGCGGCTAAGGCATTCCTTGCTACAAGCGCGTCAGAACTGGCCACAGTTCTGCCTGGTCGTAACGGCAAGCCGCAAGCTACGGTTCAAGTACAAGAAAGTACCGACACAGTTACGAGCGATAATCAGCTGTTGAATTGAATCTTGCTGCAGGTGTTCTACGCACTTTATCGAGCAGCGATCTACTCGACGTATCACTTGGCTAGTCTGCCGTGCAATCCTGCAGCCAAGGGAGGCGTGTAAGCTCCAAACGGTCTGCGTCCAGTTGAAAAATAGCAAGGCGCTCGTTCAAAATCCGGGCATCGAGTTCACGGATTTGGCGCGGATATCCGCTGTCTGGCTGATGCGTTAATGCTGCGTGCAGACGCTTACCGATAGTCTTGGCGCCGGGGGCGGTAACCACAAACCATACTTTATCCACCACGGGTGCAGGATGCTCAAAGATACGCCTTAAGAACCAGACAAGTTTCTGCATGTCTCGTGCTCCGCGCCAACCGTTCTCTACCTCGACCCAAATCGGACCTGAGGCGCCATGTAACAGCAAGTCGGGAATCTTTTGAAGACTGGTGCCCTCGTCGTCTTTATAGCTGTAGGCTGACAGCTTGGCCGGTGCGCTGCCTGCCCGAATTTCCAATTCTGACCAGCCAATGTGCTCGTCGAGTCCCCTGGTTACAGCGGCAAAAACGGAATTGCATACAGTACGGTGTTTGTGTGCATGACGAATCCAGTCACGTGCGTGCGCGCGTCCGTTTGGCATCTCGACAAGCTCCGCAAGCGCGGCCACCCCAGCACGATTCAATGCCAACATCATCTCCCCGGCAATAGAGTCTCCATCGCGTTTTTGCACCAAATAGCCAAGAGCCAACAGGCTGCGAATTGTACGGCCGGCCATTTTTCGGCTGCTAATGTCGCACACGCCAAGAACGGCCCTTGCGATTTGCCGGGTAGTTGCATATCCCACGCGAGCCAAGAATTTAAGGGTCTTCGCACGATACTCGTGCCCGATCTGTTGTTTGCTTTTCATTCAAAAAATCCTCCACGTTGTTATCTTGTATAGCGTATTTGGTGGAGGTGGCAGTCAGGTACATTCAACTTCTGGAACCTTGTCGTTCAGGACGCTCTCTTTCGTTGTTTCTGCTGATAGCTCTTCAGGTGGAAACATCATATCTACGGTGTTCGATAGTGTTGGTAAGCGCCTTTTCTCCGCCCGTTGGGCTGCGCGGAGTTGAAAACTCCTTGCGGGGGCAGCGTATTTGGCTTCACGGGCTGGACGCCCTACCAAATACTTCGGGCTGGCGCCCGATGCCCTGCGGCCCCGCGCTACGCTCG
Source organism: Janthinobacterium leeuwenhoeki (assembly GCF_051380795.1). NCBI lineage: Bacteria > Pseudomonadati > Pseudomonadota > Betaproteobacteria > Burkholderiales > Oxalobacteraceae > Janthinobacterium > Janthinobacterium leeuwenhoeki. Next base: position 46,753 of record NZ_JBNYXT010000037.1, on the reverse strand, counting down.
GGTTACCCGCTTTCTGCGGCGCCCAAAGCTTACGCTGTGGACGGTCCCGAGGGACTCGACCTTGTTCCTTCGGAACGCGGTCGCCCTTGAAACCAGGTAACCCGACCGCAGTCGGGGCCGGGGGTTTCACCCCCCAGTGGGCGGTCAGCGCTTGGGGCGCTTCAATTTGACCTGGACGGTCTATTGCCCTTCCACCGGCTCCCCCGGTGGCACTGTCCCGCGTGGGCGTGGGACAGTCGCTCCGGCCGTATGGCCTTCGCGCCCCTTTCGGGTGCGGGCTACGCTTGCCAAACTGCTTCGTTTTGAGCTTGTGGATACCCCATCCAAGAGTGTTCCGGGGCATTTTCTTCGCAAATGTCCCCGGGATGGAGAGCCTCTAAGCACAGTTGGTAAGTCGAAAAAAGGCTTGTGTCATTAGCAGGATTTATGAAATGTGTAAAAGCTCTCAAATAGGTCGTATCACCCTATACTGAACATGAGGAAACATATTGCCGCGTACTCAACTGCAGGGTGAGTTCGTGGGAGGCCATAGTCAACATTCTCGCGGGGGGAGAGGGGGCGCCCTAAGCCTCTCCCCCTGCACCCAAGACACAAGCTTTTTACCTATGGTGACTGTGAAGTTCGTGTGCAGAGGTCATGCTTCTGTTCATGGTTGAGCTCATGTTTCATGAACTAACGAGAAGATTCTAGGATGAGGCGTTGGGCAGGAAAGACTACTTTGGTGTTTGTTGAAAGAACTACTGCGGCACTTCGATGAACACCGTAAAATTCGTTCTGAGCGATGCTGCTACGACGACACGAAATATCACTATGAAAATAAAAAACAACAATGTGAGACTTTTTCTCAAATATAAGCGTTAATTATTTGCAAGTTTATTAAAATTCATTATTGTATCTAAATGTACTCATCTACCAACGAAATCTTACGTGATACAGCCGAATATAGTGTCAGAAAACCTAAAAATATTCATGTGGTCGAAAGCAATGACGCGATCTCACCATTGGTTTGTATCGATTTGTTTGCTGGCGCTGGAGGGTTCTCCCTTGCGGCAAAACGTGCTGGCCTTCATGTGGCCGCTGCAGTCGAAATTGACGAGCATGCATGTGCGACGTACATTGCTAATCTTGTATATAAAAAGCATAAATTAAAGCGCCCTAAGTTATATTCAAAAGATATACTTAAACTCGATCCGGAATTAATTCTTAATGAGAATTTTTCAAATGGTCTTTCGTGTGATGTGGTTCTTGGAGGGCCACCATGCCAAGGATTTTCTGTTCATCGAATTAATGGTGCTGGAGTTGATGATCCACGAAATACGCTAATTTTACGATATTTTGAATATGTAAAATGTTTGAAGCCCAAAGTTTTTCTTATGGAGAACGTGCCAGGAATATTATGGCCTCGTCACGAGGAATTCTTGAAGGAGTTTATGCAAGAAAGTAAGAAAGCTGGTTATCGCATCATTGGCCCAATATCATTAGACGCACGTAATTATGGAATTCCTCAGCGAAGGAAGCGTGTATTTATACTTGGCGTGCGGGACGGTGCAAAGTTCGACGATTCTGTGTGGCCACCGAAACCTACACATGAAGAAAAAAAAGCACAGGAAAAAGGTATATTGGGTGTAAAACCATGGGTTCCTGCTGCGACAGTGTTTATTAAACCGTTGCTGGCCACGGATGAAAATAATGTGCATATGAACCACACCCAGGAGCTAATTGAGGTGTTTAAGGCGACACCGATAAACGGTGGAAGCCGTCGTGATTCAGGACGTATTCTTACCTGCCATGAGGGGCACGATGGTCATACTGATGTGTACGGTCGAATCGATCCAACAGTACCAGGACCTACCATGACGACGGCGTGCATTAACCCATCTAAGGGGCGGTTTGTGCATCCGATTGAACACCACGGAATTACAGCTCGCCATGCGGCCAGATTTCAGACATTCCCTGAAGACTATGTATTTAAGGGGGGAATAACGGCAGCAGGAAGGCAGATTGGGAACGCTGTACCTGTGAAGCTCGGAGAAATATTATTACGTTCAATTACCCTAGGGTTAGAGCGAGAAAACATTAAATCAGAAGGAAATGGCAATGGTTGAGTCAGTATCGTTCCGAACGCGTGCACGCACTATTGATCACCTTGGTCGAGAGCAGATCGCTGATTGTCCAACAGCAATATCTGAACTTTGGAAGAATGCATATGATGCATATGCTTCTAATGTGAGTCTTCATATTTTTGATGCTATATCACCGGTCGCAGCTATTATGGACGACGGCCATGGAATGAGTAAGCATGATTTTGTCGAGAAATGGCTTGTAGTTGGAACAGAATCAAAAACCGCAAATAAAGTAACTGAAGAAATTGATAGAAATGGGTTAAGGTCTCGTCCGAAGCAAGGTCAGAAAGGGATTGGTCGGTTATCGTCGGCATTTCTCGGGCCCTTATTGTTGGTTGTCTCTAAACGTCGAGACACGCAGTGGACTGCTGCACTTGTCGATTGGCGTCTTTTTGAGAATCCCTTCCTTTACTTACATGACATTGAGGTACCTCTCGTTGAATTTGAAAGTAAGGAAGAAATTTTCGCTCAATTTCCGGGGATGCTGGAAAGATTGCGCGTAAATTTAGTCGGTAAGGCTGATGACGAAGGACATCAACTGAGGGTTCAGGCTGCATGGTCGAGCTTCGATAAGCTTGAACGAGAATCTAATCGGCCGTTGACTAGCGCTGCTATCAAAAAATGCATTGCTGAGTTTGTTCTTGAACCTCGTTTTTTGGAGCAATGGGATGTTTGGAAAGGTACACGACCAACCGGAACGCTTTTGCTGGTATCCGATATAACGTTCGATTTGGAGGCTCAGCTTTCGACCAGGATTCATCCAGAAGACGCTGATGCGGCAAAACAGTCAAAGGATAGATTGTTTCAAACGCTCTCAAATTTTACTGATCCGTTTATTAATGAGGAATATGAAAAAAACAACCCTATTGAATTTTCATATTCAGTGATAGCGTGGGAAAAAGGAATTCGCACCCCAATAATTTCGGGGTCTCGGGAGTTTGATTATAGAGACTTAGAGGATTTGGAGCACGTCGTTGAAGGTGAAGTAGATGAGAGTGGATGTTTTAGAGGAAGAGTTAAGGCATTTGGTATCTGGCTTGATGGAGTTGTGACAATTCCACCTAAAGGGCAAGTGTCAAACCGCGATAACTCAAAGGTAGGGAAGTTTCAAATTCACTTAGGAACATTTCAGCAAGACGGCTCCTCGTCGTCTCATCCACCTGCTATACATAAGCGGCTCTTGGAGCAGGCTGGGAAATATGCTGGTCTAATGGTATACCGAGATAGTTTGCGAGTAATGCCTTATGGTCGTGAGGATAATGATTTCTTTGAAATAGAAAAACGTAGAACATTACATGCTGGTCGTTATTTTTGGTCAAATCGGCGTACTTTTGGTCGTGTATCGATCAGTCGAGAGAATAATTTTAATTTGAAAGATAAGGCTGGCCGAGAGGGATTGATTGACAATAAAGCAGCTAAGATATTTCGAGACCTTGTCGAAAATATTTTGATAAAAAGCGCTTTTGATTATTTTGGTTCCAATTCTGATCTGCAAGCACAATATCTCCCAGACATCAAAGAGCTTCGTGCTCGCGAAAAGGCTGAAGCTACAAGAAGTAAGCAAAGAGCCACGAAGCGTAAACATTTTCGAACGAAACTTCGACGTCTTGGCCCTGAACTTGTAACTTTGTTTGACGATGTTGATGAACTTGAGTCACGTATTAGTCAATCTGAACTTTCTGTAGAGCAGGATATACTGGAATTTCGGGATGAACTTCGTGGTTTAAAAAACCAAACAAAAGATTTTTCTTTGGGGGAAGCTCCTAAAAATATGTCTGGGATGGAGGACGAATATTTTGAGTATCGTAGTCGGCAGAAGAAAATTTCTGAGGCTATTCAAAACATTGAACAGCGATTAGCATTTTCTCTTCAAGCTGCGGTACCAAAAGCACCAAGAGATATCGCTTTCTCTGACCTATCCAGTCATGCCGCATATCTTCAAAGTAGGTTGCGGAAATGGCAAAAAGAGGCCCGTTCGTTATTAGAGTCTGAAGAGCGTCGCATTGCTTCTATCTACGAAGAACAGAGTAAACGATATCACTCTCGGACTTTAGCACTCCTTGATGACGTTGAATTTGAGCGTGTTAGTCTTTCTATAGCGCTGAAGAAATTAGAAGACGAACGAGAAGAAGCTGATTTGGAAAATTCAGATATCTTTGAACCTTATATTGGTGCTCTTCGTAGTTTGAACGAAAATATTGATTTAGATGCTTTGGCTGCTTATAGTCTTGACAAAGTAGATGAGCTTCGGGAAGAAATTGAACGTCTGCATTCTTTAGCTCAACTCGGAATTACTGTTGAAATAATCGGACATGAAATAGAAGGGCTGGATTTGTCGATTCGATCTGGTTTGGATGAGCTACCAAGAGATGTTCAAAAGACCGAAGCATTTGGTACGATAAGAGCTGCGCACGATGCTCTTTCAGATCGACTTCATTTTTTATCACCTCTTAAACTTTCTGGGCCTAAATTTAAGACTGATTTACGCGGTACAGATATTATTAAATATATTCGTCGTTTTTTTGGCGGGCATCTGGAGGAAAATGGTGTAGTTTTAAGTGCGACGTCTAAATTTGAAGAATTCTCAATATATGAACAGCCTTCACGTATTTTTCCAGTATTTTTGAATTTGATAAATAACGCGCTATATTGGGTACGTCAGGTTTCAGGTGGAACTAATGAAATTTTGTTGGATGCACGTGGAAATAGCGTAATTATTAGTGACTCTGGACCAGGTGTAGATGAGAATGATCAAAAACATTTATTTTCGCTTTTTTTCACTAGAAAAATAAGAGGCGGGCGTGGTGTAGGATTGTATTTATCACGAGCAAACTTGGCGGCTGGAGGTCATACAATCCGGTATGCGAATAGTGATGAAATAAAAGATGTATTGCTGGGGGCAAATTTTGTTATCGAATTTAAAGGTGCTAGAAATGGCTGAAGCGGTAACGCCTAATTATGGCGAACTCATTCAAGAAGCGTTTATCGATCCGATTCGAAGCGTAATTGTAGTTGATGATGAATTTCCGACATTGAAAAAAATAATTTCAAATTTTAATTCCGGAAAACATACGAATTACGATAAGGTAATTCAAAATAAAGTTTTAGACATTATTAATTTTTGCGGAGATGTGAAACGTCGTTGGATGGTTGAGGTTCATGATTCAGTACCTGAAGAGCATGCTGGAAGTGTACATCAATCTGATCTTATGATTCTAGATTTCCATCTTGATCAAAGCCGCCCAACTGAAGGTACGGAGGCTATTCGTATTTTACGTAACCTGGCAACGAATCATCATTTTAATTTGGTTATTGTTTATACGAATGGATACGATGGTGTAGGAAATCAAATCGATAAAGTTGTCCACGAAATCGCGGTCAGCTTAAGCACAATAGATACCAGATTGGTATTAAGCGCTGAAGCAATTGAAGTCGCCAAAGAGCAGATGGATAATTGGGAAGACTATGATAATAATATTAATCGAAAAATAGACGAATTTCTTGATGAAAACGTTTACTTGTTGGTTCGACGAATTCCTGGGGATTTAAAGTGGCCGGAAATTTGCAAATTTCCTGAGTTTGGCGGTTTAATGGAGCTTTATGAAAAATCCCCTGATGGTGTCGATAGAAAAAAATTAAATAATCGCCTTTTTGTAAAATTAATTTTGCATAGGATTCAAGAAGGCTTGAAGTTGCGCCTGGCTACTAAAGAGATGAAGATAGGCGATGTACATTTTGGAATAAGCCGGGACAAGCAGCTTAATTGGATACGTACGGATCAATTATTCGTAACAGTAGTAGGCAAGAATAATGAGCCATCCGTTCTTCCACAAAAATTATCAGAAGCTTTGGATGCTTGGAATCCTGAACCACATAGGCTTTTAATGTCGAAAATGCGCGCTACGTTAGGCCGGATTGGAAGCATTGCCGAGGATGAGGTTCTGCGTAATCAACATCTTCAAGCAGGTTGGTTAAAAGAATATATCATTGCAGATTCTGCTCAGAGGCACTCGAAGGTTGATGGGACAATAAGTAAGCATTGGGATGGTATGGGGGGGGCGGTTCGTGCCGATGTCATGGAATTTGCACGAAAGCTTACTGACTATTTGATGAATATAGGTTCCGACGCTGCGATGAGACGTTGGTATGGTTCTGTTTCTCCCGAAGATGTACACAGTCAATTAAACTGGTATGCGTGTAGCAAGTCGGTAGAAGGAAATCACCTCAACACAGGCCATGTAATTGAGATACCTACTGCGGTGCCACAAGTGAAAGAGTTTTGGATTTGTCTCTCTCCTGCTTGTGATTTGGTGCCTGGACAAAAAAGTGCCGGATGGCCGAAGAGATTAGGAAAACATTTGCCATTTATTGCGGTAGAGCTTTTTCCAATTACTCGAAAAAAAGCATTAGATAATGCTTACGGTAGCAATTGTTTGTTTTTAAATATTGATGGAAAATTGAATTATTTTTCCTTCGTGCCTATGGCCATAAAAGAAAACGATGACGGCAGAGTTCCGAATCCGAAGTGGGAACAGATGTTTGCGATAGATCACGGAAATTTTTTACTGAATGGAAGTGAGCGAAAGCTAAATTTAGTTAGGGCTTTTGAGACGGCCGATTCTCTTGTGACGCGTCCTTTTGAGGGAAAAGTAGTTGCGCAGCTTCGTTATGAATATGCACTAAATTTACTTCAGAAAATGGGTACAAATTTTTCCAGAATCGGTTTAGATTTTTTTGAGTTCAGTTCGCCAGCAGAGCCAGATAGTGCATCTATCGAACCTCAAAAAAGTCTTTCCAGTATTTCGGCCGAAGAAGGTGCTAGTTCCAAGTAAATGCCATCATTGAGGAAACGCCGAGTGTAGTCGCATCAGATCGGAGTAATGTTTGGATAGGGATGCTTCTGTGATTGTTGGCTTAGGGCCCGCCGCTAGGATTCTAAGCCGTTAAGCCTAAGTTCGGTTGTGACCGCACCGTTGACTTAGGCCGATCCTATCCTGTCGTGGCTGATGACATTGATGACCACCTTCATATCTACGTCAGCGATCCTGAAAGTAGTCTTAAGCGGTTCTTCGTCATCTTGCCTTGATCCGACGCGAGCCACAATTGTCGTCTATGTTCGCCCAGAGAATTTGTCTGCATGGTTGGCTGGGTGACCATTGTTCACATTTGGTTTGTAGCAGGGGTCTGCAGGTTGCGATAGCTGCTGGATGGAGTCTGCTTTGCGATCACCTTCATCACCCCTGTTCCACAACTTGGGAAAAATTTGGGAAAAATTACCCCCGATTTTCTTCCCAACCTTTCCTTTGCTTGCCTAATTTTGCACGTGGGAATATGATGTAAATTCAAGGAGTTACAGTAAAATAAGCCAGTTTTCGTAGTCGTCTAACGAGCCTCCGAAGCCAAGGGTCGTGGGTTCGATCCCCGCCAGCCGCACCAGACAAATCAAGACCCCCGTTTTATCCAGCCGGCATTGCCACGCTGGCTGCATGCCGCATCCCCAATCCCACTATGACTTCCGCGAGCCTGACAAGGTCTGTCGCTGCTTACCAGGGATGCCACTTTCTTGTGCGTTGCCCACCCGAAAACGCTCCTGACGCGCTTGACGTTGTCGTTTTGCATGCGTCAAAGTTCTCCTGGCTCCAATATCAAAATTGATATCGAAACTGCGGAAAAATTGATTGGAGGGATTGTCGTCCAGCCCTTAAGATAAACGCCGAGCATGCGAACGACATGCAAGCAGCACAACGATATCAATACAGTATCTGGAGATGCATGATGCGCAACACCACCGGCCCGCTCGCGGCCACTTCTCCTCGTCCATTCATCTTGAAGGCAACCGTTGCGGCATTGGCCTGTATCGGCTTGCTGAGCACGGCTTCGGTATGGGCACAGGACGCGGTGGTGGCGGACGCCAGTGGCGAGTCTGCGGCGGAAGTGTCGGTCGTGACCGTCAGCGGGGTGCGCCGCGCCGACAGCATCGCCGGGCTGGCCGCCGCACCGAGCCGCGAAATCAAAGATAAATTGTTCCAGCACCGTATGTATGCGATCCGCAATACCATGCCCGCAGCTACCCGGACATCGTCGGCGCCCGCCTGTGGAACCCAGACCGCCACATGTTTTTCAAGCCGCTACGCCGGGATGCGCAAGGCATGCCCGTGTTTGGCCGCTCATCTACCCTGCAACGCTCCGGAGCCGACGCCATGACCCCAGTTGATTCTGTTTCAGTGACGCAAGCACCATTTGGCATCTTGCCCGATGGCCAACACGTCAGCGCATTTACCCTGACGAACCGCCAGGGCATGCAGGTGAAAGTGCTCGACTTTGGCACCATCATCAGCGCAATCCACGTGCCCGACCGCGACGGTAACTTTGCCGATGTGGTGCTGGGTTTCGAGCGCATCGAACCCTACCTGGCCAACAGCGCTTTCCTGGGCGCCGTCATCGGGCGCTTCGGCAACCGCATCGCCGAGGGACGTTTCAGTCTGGACGGCAAGGATTACCAGTTGGCCGTCAACAATGCGCCGAATCATTTGCATGGCGGCAACCAGGGCTTTCACCAGGTCATGTGGCAGGCCGAGCCGTTCACCAGGGACGATACCGTCGGCATCACGTTCACGCGCAGTAGCCCGCACGGCGAAGACGGCTATCCAGGCAAGCTGGACGTCACCGTCGTGTACGAACTAGACAACGACAACGCCCTGAGCCTGCGCTACCACGCCGTGACGGACCAGGCCACGCCCGTCAACTTGACCAACCACAGCTATTTCAACTTGGCGGGGCAGGGCACTATCCTCGGCCATGAGGTGACGATCAACGCGGACCGCTACCTGCCCGTCGATGCGGGGTCGATCCCCACGGGCGAACTGGCGCACGTGTCCGGCACACCGTTCGACTTGCGCCAGAGCACCGTCATCGGCGACAGCATCGATTTGCCGCATGAGCAGATCCGTATCGGCCGGGGCTATGACCATAACTTTGTGCTGAATCAAAAGCCGGGGAAATTGCTGAATCTGGCCGCCAGCGTGCGCGAGCCCGTTTCGGGACGGCTGATGCAGGTGTACACGCAGGAGCCGGGCATCCAGTTTTATTCGGGCAATTTCCTCGACGGCAGCCAGCACGGCAAGCAGGGCCCCATCCGCTACCGTGGCGCGCTGTGCCTGGAAACCCAGCATTTCCCGGATGCGCCGAACCAGTCCCACTTCCCCAGCACCATTTTGCGCCCGGGTCAGGTGTATCGGACGCAAACCGTGTACCGCTTTTCCGCCGAGTAAGCACCCCAGCAAAAACAGCCCACGCCCTGCCGCCACGCGCCCGCAGGGCGTTTTCATTGGGACATGCCGATACCGTTTTCGATATCGGAACGCATTAAAAAATGATTGGAAAGGCATGGCTGGATTCTTTAGTATTCCAACATCGCTGCCCGGGCCGACGACCTTAGATCTGGCTTGGCACAACCAGGAGAATGGCATGTCGGAGACAAAAAAGAAGCTTGCCCTGCGCTCGGCCGAGTGGTTTGGCTCGCAAGACAAGAATGGCTTCATGTACCGCAGTTGGATGAAAAACCAGGGCATACCTGACCACGAATTCCATGGCAAGCCCATCATCGGCATCTGCAATACCTGGTCCGAACTGACCCCCTGCAACGCGCATTTCCGCCAGTTGGCCGAGCACGTCAAGCGTGGCATCCTGGAAGCGGGCGGTTTCCCCGTGGAATTCCCCGTCTTCTCGAACGGCGAATCGAATCTGCGCCCCACGGCCATGCTGACGCGCAACCTGGCCTCGATGGACGTGGAAGAATCGATCCGTGGCAACCCGATGGACGCCGTCGTGCTGCTGGTCGGCTGCGACAAGACCACGCCGGCGCTGCTGATGGGCGCGGCCAGCGTCGACATTCCCACCATCGTCGTCAGCGGCGGCCCCATGCTGAACGGCAAACTGAATGGCAAGGATATCGGTTCCGGCACGGCCGTGTGGCAGTTGCACGAGCAGATGAAGGCGGGATCGATCACCTTGCACCAGTTCATGTCGGCCGAATCGGGCATGTCGCGCTCGGCCGGTACCTGCAACACCATGGGCACGGCCTCGACCATGGCCAGCATGGCGGAAGCGCTGGGCACGTCCTTGCCGCATAACGCTGCCATTCCCGCCGTCGATTCGCGCCGCTACGTGCTGGCGCACATGTCGGGCATTCGCATCGTCGAAATGGTGCACGAAGACCTGCGCCTGTCGAAAGTGCTGACGCGTGCGGCGTTCGAGAACGCCATCAAGGTCAACGCCGCCATCGGCGGTTCCACCAATGCCGTGATCCATTTGAAAGCGATTGCCGGGCGCATCGGCGTGCCCCTGGAGCTGGAAGACTGGACCCGTGTAGGCCGTGGCACGCCGACCATCGTCGACTTGCTGCCCTCGGGCCGTTTCCTGATGGAAGAGTTTTACTACGCGGGCGGCTTGCCGGCCGTGATACGCCGCCTGGGCGAAGGCGATTTGCTGCCGCACAAGAATGCGCTGACCGTCAACGGCAAGTCGCTCTGGGACAACTGCGTCGAAGCGCCCATCTACAACGATGAAGTGGTGCGCACCTTGGACAACCCGCTGCTTGCCGATGGCGGCATTTGCGTGCTGCGCGGCAACCTGGCCCCACGCGGCGCCGTCCTGAAACCATCGGCCGCCTCGCCGCATTTGATGCAGCACCGGGGCAAGGCTGTCGTTTTCGAGGATTTCGAGCACTATAAATCGCGCATTCTCGACCCGGACCTTGATGTGGATGCTAATTCAGTGCTGGTGATGAAAAATTGCGGCCCGAAAGGCTATCCCGGCATGGCCGAAGTGGGCAACATGGGCTTGCCGCCGAAGCTGCTGGCGCAAGGCATCACCGACATGGTGCGCATCTCGGACGCGCGCATGAGCGGCACCGCCTACGGCACCGTTGTGCTGCACGTGGCGCCGGAAGCCATGGCGGGCGGCCCGCTGGGCATCGTCAAGGATGGCGACATGATCGCCCTCGATTGCCACAATGGCAGCCTGAACATCGACATCAGCGACGCGGAAATCGCCGAGCGCCTGGCGAAGCGCGAGCTGGGCAGCGCGCCCGGGCCGAAGAGCGGCTACCAGCAGTTGTATATCGAACACGTGTTGCAAGCCGATGAAGGCTGCGATTTCGACTTCCTGGTCGGCAATCGCGGTTCCGCCGTGCCGCGCCACTCACATTAAGCGGAGAATTCCATGCTGTTGCTGCAATTTACGAATGAACACGGCGAGCGCCTCGTCGGCCTGCTGCAAGACGACCAGATCCGCTTCATCGAAGGCTACAACACCACGTATGCGCTGGCGCAAGACGCCATCCGCAAAAAGGTCAACCTGGCGGAGCTGGTCAATGCCACTGTCGGCAACACCACGCACTCCTATGCGGACGTGGCCGCTGCCGGGCGTGTATTGCCTCCGCTCGACCACGCGGACGAGGCGCACTGCTACGTGACGGGTACGGGCTTGACCCATCTGGGCAGCGCCGGCGCGCGCGACGCCATGCACAAGAAGATAGGCGGCGATGCGGAGTCGTTGAGCGACTCGATGAAAATGTTCCGCCTGGGCGTGGAAGGCGGCAAGCCGGCTGACGGCACGGCTGGCGCCCAGCCCGAGTGGTTTTATAAAGGCGACGGCTCCATCGTGCGCGCCAGCGGCCAGCCGCTGCGCATGCCGGACTTTGCCCTCGATGGCGGCGAAGAGCCGGAAATCGCCGGCCTGTACGTGATCGGCGACGATGGCCAGCCCTACCGTGTCGGCTATGCCATCGGCAATGAATTCTCGGACCACGTGACGGAACGCCAGAACTATCTGTACCTGGCCCACTCGAAGCTGCGTGCCTGCAGCGTCGGGCCGGCCCTGCTGGTGGGGGAATTGCCTGCGCACATCGCCGGCAATTCGCGCGTGCTGGACACTGCCGGCAATGTGCGCTGGGAAAAGGCGTTTGTCAGCGGCGAAGACAATATGTCGCACACGATTGCCAACCTGGAACACCATCACTTCAAGTATCCGCTGTTCCAGCGCCCTGGCGACGTGCACGTGCACTTCTTCGGTACGGCCACCTTGAGCTTTGCCGATGGCGTGAGCGTGGCGCCGGGCGAAACCTTTGAAATCGAAGCGCCGGCCTTTGGCCCTGCTTTGCGCAACCGGCTCGATGTCTTTCCAACCGCATTTGCGAAAGTGAGCACATTATGAGTTTCAACATCACCGGTGATGCATTGATCGGCGGCGTCGCCGTCAAGGGCAATGGCGGCTCCTTCGAAGCGTGGGACCCGGCTGCGCGCGCGCACATCGCGCCCGCCTTCCACATGGTGGACGCAGCGCAAATCGACGCGGCCTGCCGTCTGGCGCAAGCCGCGTTCGACCCGTTCCGCGCCACCACGGATGCGCAACGCGCCGATTTCCTGGACACCATCGCCGCGCAAATCGGCGAACTGGGCGACGAACTGATCGTGCGCGCCATGACGGAAAGCGGCTTGCCGCGCGCGCGCCTGGAAGGCGAGCGTGGCCGCACGGTGGGTCAATTGAAATTGTTTGCTGGCTTGCTGCGCGAAGGCTCCTGGACCGATGCGCGCATCGATTCGGCTTTGCCTGAGCGCACGCCGCCGCGTCCAGATTTGCGCTTGCGCATGATCGGCCTGGGCCCCGTCGCCGTGTTTGCGGCCAGTAATTTCCCGCTGGCCTTCTCCGTGGCCGGTGGCGATACGGCCTCGGCCCTGGCGGCCGGCTGCCCCGTCGTCTTGAAAGCCCACTCGGCCCACCCGGGCACGTCGGAACTGGTGGCGCGCGCCATCGTCAAGGCGATTGCCCTGTGCCAGCTGCCGGCCGGCGTATTCGCCTTGCTGACAGGCACGGGGAATGGCATCGGCCAGGCGCTGGTGGCCCATCCGGCCATCCAGGCCGTGGGCTTTACGGGGTCGCGTTCGGGCGGCATCGCCCTGATGAAGGTGGCGGCGGAGCGTGCGCAACCGATACCCGTATATGCGGAGATGAGCAGCATCAACCCCGTGTTTGTGCTGCCGCAAGCCTTGGCCGCCCGTGGCGCGGCCATTGCCAGCGGTTTTGCCGCTTCGCTGACGATGGGCGTGGGCCAGTTCTGCACCAATCCCGGTCTGGTGCTGGGCTTGGAAGGAGCCGACTTCACGGCCTTTGCCGCCGCTGCGGCCGAAGCGCTGGCGCCGGCGCCTGCCGCGACCATGTTGACGGCTGGCATCGCCAGCAGCTATGCCAAGGGCGTGGCCGCCCTGGCGCAGCACGCCGATGTGACGCCGCTGGTGCAAAACGCGGGCGAAGAAGGCAAGGGCGCCGCCGCCCTGTTCGTCACTTCGGGCGAGGCGTTTTTGGCCAGGCACGACTTGCGCGATGAAGTCTTCGGCCCGGCCTCGCTGCTGGTGGCTTACCGCGACATGCAACAATTGCTGGCGATCACGGAAAGCCTGGAAGGCCAGCTGACGGCCACCCTGCAAATGGATGCGGGCGACCTGATTGATGCGCGCCGTTTGCTGCCCGTGCTGGAACGCCGCGTGGGCCGCATCCTGGCCAACGGTTTCCCGACGGGTGTGGAAGTGTCGACGGCCATGGTGCACGGCGGCCCGTTCCCGGCCACCTCGGACGGCCGCAGCACGTCGGTAGGCACGGCGGCCATCAACCGCTTCCTGCGCCCCGTGTCTTACCAGAACCTGCTGCAGGACTTGCTGCCGGAATCGCTGCGCGACGATAATCCGCTGGGCATATGGCGCCGTCACGATGGCGTGCTGGGCAAACTTTAATCACAAAAATATAAATAAACAGGTGGAGACAAGATGAAGCAATTGGCGAAATATGGCAGCTTGCAGGGCAAGCGCGTGTTCATCACGGGGGGCGGCAGCGGCATCGGCGAGTCCCTGGTGGCGGAATTTGCCGCCCAGGGCGCGCTGGTGGCGTTTGTCGATATCGCCGTGGAAGCGAGCGAGGCCCTGTGCCGCCGCCTGGCCGCAGCGGGTTTGACGGCGCCCTTGTTCCGCCATTGTGACATCACGGATATTGCCTCTCTGCAAGCCGCCATGGCCGAACTGGCAGGCGAGCTGGGCGACTTCGATATCCTCGTCAACAACGCGGCCAATGACCAGCGCCACCAGGCGCAGGACGTTACGCTGGAATACTGGAACGAGCGTATTGCGATCAATCAACGTCCCATGTTCTTCACGTGCCAGGCTGTACTGGAAGGCATGAAGCGCCAGGGCGGCGGTTCCATCATCAACGTCAGCTCGATTTCCTGGCACATGAAGTCGGGCGGCTATCCCGTCTACGCCACCACCAAGGCGGCCGTCGTGGGCCTCACGCGGGGTCTGGCGCGCGATTATGGCGCCCACAATATCCGCGTCAACACGGTCACGCCTGGCTGGGTCATGACGCAGCGCCAGATCGAGCTGTGGGTCGACGACGCCGCCGAAGTGGAAATCAAGAAAAGCCAGTGCTTGCCAAGCAAGCTGATGCCACAAGATATCGCCGCCATGGTGCTGTTCCTCGCTTCCGATGATGGAGCGATGTGCTCCAGTCAAGAGTTCATCGTCGACGCCGGCTGGGTCTGACAAAACGTCCAGGGCGTTGTTGCAGGGTCGGATGTCATCGTACTGATGTACCAGCGTACTGTCTAGCCAGGCCCGGTCCCGCAAGCAACAAGAATGACTACGGCCAGTGCGCCGCGCACCTGGGCACGGGCATCTACAAAGGCATGTGGGTGGGGCCGGACTCTTCCATTCCGCATACCAAGGGCCGGCCGCAAGTCGATGCGCGCGACTTGAACCGCCATCAAAGCGGCCAATTACCGCTCGCCAAACGGTAAGGGGCCAGGAGATGTGTGCCAGCTGATACGCAAATCGGTATCGCAAGCGAAAAAGAATTGATTGGATGGCTATGTTGCTTTCTCCTACCATGGGTGCATAAAAAACCGCCCATCCGGCATTCGGCTGTGATGGTATTCCAAAAAAACTGGAGACAAGAATGACATTGACACGCCGCACACTCCTCGCCAGCGCCATGCTGCTGGCCTTTTCCGCCACCACCTTCGCTACCGCGTCCGCCTTCGCCGCCAAGCCCCTGGTCATGGGCTTTTCGCAGGTGGGCGCCGAGAGCGAGTGGCGCACCGCCAATACCGTCTCCATCAAGGAGGCAGCCAAGAAAGACGGTGTCACGCTGAAATTTGCCGATGCCCAGCAAAAGCAGGAAAACCAGGTCAAGGCGCTGCGCTCCTTCATTGCGCAAAAGGTCGACGTGATCGCTTTCTCGCCTGTCGTTGAATCGGGCTGGGATACCGTCTTGCGCGAAGCCAAGGCCGCCAAGATTCCCGTCATCTTGACGGACCGCGCCGTCAATGTGGCCGACAAATCGCTGTACGTGACCTTCATCGGTTCCGACTTCGTGGAAGAGGGCCGCCGCGCCGGACAATGGCTGCTCGAGCACGCCAAGAAAACCCCGGACGCCACCTTGAACATCGTCGAACTGCAGGGCACGGTGGGTTCCGCGCCGGCCATCGACCGCAAGGAAGGCTTCCAGGAAGTCATCGGCAAGAATGCCAAGCTGAAGATCATCCGTTCGCAAACGGGCGACTTTACGCGCGCCAAGGGCAAGGAAGTGATGGAGGCGTTCCTGAAGGCCGAAGGCAAGAAGATCAACGTGCTGTATGCGCACAATGACGACATGGCCATCGGCGCCATCCAGGCCATCGAAGAAGCGGGCATGAAGCCGGGCAAGGACATCATCATCATCTCCATCGATGGCGTGAAAGGCGCATTCGAAGCCATGATCGCCGGCAAGCTGAATGTCACCGTGGAATGCAGCCCGCTGCTGGGCCCGCAACTGATGTCCATCGCCCGCGACGTGGTGGCCGGCAAGCCCGTGCCAGCGCGCATCACGACGGTCGAAGGTGTGTTCCCTGCCGAGGTGGCCGCCAAGGAATTTCCGAACCGTAAGTACTAAGCTTGCCGCATGATGAAGACGCAAGCGCATCACAAGGCCGCGCCAGCTCCCCTGCTGGAGTTGTGCGGCATCAGTAAAGCCTTTCCCGGTGTCAAAGCCCTCAGCGATGTTGCCCTGCGCCTGTATCCGGGGGAAGTGCATACCTTGATGGGGCAAAACGGCGCGGGAAAGTCGACCCTGATCAAGGTGCTGACGGGCGTCTACACGCCCGACAGCGGCCAGATCCTGCTCGACGGCAAAGCCATCGCCCCAGCGTCCACGTCGGATGCGCAGGCGCTGGGCATCAGCACCGTGTACCAGGAAGTCAATCTGTGCCCGAACCTGTCGGTGGCGGAAAACATTTTTATCGGCCGTTATCCACGCCGCATCGGCATCATCGATTGGCGTGCCATGCAGCAACAGGCGCGTGCCTTGCTGCTGCAATTGCAGATCGATATCGACGTCACGGCGCCATTGTCCAGCTTCCCGCTGGCGATCCAGCAAATGGTGGCCATTTCGCGCGCGCTGAACATTTCGGCCCGCGTGCTGATCCTCGACGAACCCACGTCCAGCCTGGATGAGGCGGAAGTCACTCTGCTGTTTTCCGTGCTGCGCCGCCTGCGCGAGCAGGGCATGGCGATCCTGTTCGTGACGCATTTCCTGGACCAGACCTACGCCATTTCCGACCGCATCACGGTGATGCGCAATGGCGAGCGGGAAGGGGAATACGCGTGCAGCGAGCTGTCGCGCCTGGCACTGGTGAATAAAATGATCGGCGTGGCGGCCGACACGCAGGAACATACGCTGGACCTGGCGCAAGACGCGGGCACCGCCAGCTTTGGCCCCACCGTGCTGGAAGCGCAGGGCCTGGGCCGAAAGGGCGCCTTGCTGCCCATGGATTTCCACATCCGCCAGGGCGAATTGCTGGGCCTGGCCGGCTTGCTGGGGTCGGGCCGCACGGAACTGGCGCGCTTGCTGTTTGGCGCGGACAAGGCCGATTCCGGCTCCATCACCATGCAGGGCAAGCCGCGCCAGTTCAGCGTACCGCGCGACGCGATTGCCCAAGATATCGGCTTTTGCTCGGAAGACCGCAAGCATGAGGGGGCGATTTTGTCGCTGTCCGTGCGCGAAAACATCATCCTGGCTTTGCAAGCCCGCACAGGTTTGCTGCGCGCCATCCCGTTCAAACGCCAGCAGGCGCTGGCCGACGAATATGTGAAGGCGCTGGGCATCAAGACGGCCAGCATCGAGACGCCCATCGGCAGCCTGTCGGGCGGCAATCAACAAAAGGCCTTGCTGGCGCGCTGGCTGCTGACTTCGCCCGCCATGCTGATTTTAGACGAACCGACGCGCGGCATCGACGTGCGCGCCAAGCAGGAAATCATGACTTATGTGAGCAAGCTGTGCCGTAAGGGCATGGCGATTCTGTTCATTTCGTCCGAGCTGCCCGAAGTGCTGCGCTGCAGCGACCGCATCGTCGTCATGCGCGATCGCAAGGCTTGCGGCGACTATGCGCGTGGCGATCTGGACGACAGTTCCGTGCTGCAAGTGATCGCCGGAGATGCCACATGAGTTTATCCACACCCTCCAGCGCGCCACTGGCGCGTGCGGCTTCCCTTACGAATGCTTCCATGTTGCAGAGTGTCTTGCACCACCCTTTGAGCCGCCCCCTGGCCGCGTTGCTGTTGCTGCTGCTGGTCGACTTCTTCGCCATCCCTGGCTTTTTCCAATTGGAAATCCGCGACGGTCACCTGTACGGCAGCGTGATCGACATCGTCAACCGCGCCGCACCCTTGATGCTGGCCGCGCTGGGCATGACCCTGGTGATTGCCACGCGCGGCATCGATATTTCCGTGGGCGCCGTCGTGGCCCTGTCCGGCACCGTGGCCGCCATGCTGATCGGCGGCACCATGGTGATGGAGAATGGCGTGGCGACGTATGTGAGCAACATCCCCATGGGCTGGGCACTGGCGGCGGCCCTGGGCGCGGCCTTGCTGTGCGGCGCCTGGAATGGCGTGCTGGTGGCCGGCCTGGGCTTGCAACCCATCGTCGCGACCCTGATTCTGATGGTGGCCGGGCGGGGCCTGGCGCAGCTGTTGACGGATGGGCAAATCGTCACCGTCTACTATCAACCGTACTTCTTCATCGGCAGCGGCTACCTGTTCGGCTTGCCGTTCTCGCTGTTTCTCGTGGCTGCCGTGTTTATCATCACGGCCGTGCTGATGCGCAAGACGGCCCTGGGGCTGTTCATCCAGGCTGTCGGCATCAATCCTGTCGCCGCGCGCCTGGCCGGCATCAGGACGGCGACATTGATCTTCTTCGTCTACGTCTTTTGCGCCGCCTGCGCAGGGCTGTCGGGCCTGATGATCAGCTCGAACATCAAGAGCGCGGACGCGAACAATGCTGGCCTGATGCTGGAACTCGACGCCATCCTGGCCGTCACCCTGGGCGGGACGTCCCTGGCCGGCGGCAAGTTCAGCCTCGTGG
Organism: Janthinobacterium leeuwenhoeki; assembly: GCF_051380795.1. NCBI lineage: Bacteria > Pseudomonadati > Pseudomonadota > Betaproteobacteria > Burkholderiales > Oxalobacteraceae > Janthinobacterium > Janthinobacterium leeuwenhoeki. The sequence continues at coordinate 28,187 of NZ_JBNYXT010000037.1, read as the reverse complement.
GCAGCATGATAGGCGCCCTCATCATCCAGACCCTGACCTATACGATCTATTCGCTGGGCGTGCCGCCGGAAGTGAACATGGTCGTCAAGTCGGTCGTCGTGTTCCTCGTCTGCCTGTCGCAATCGTCGCAATTCAAGCAATTGCTGCATCGGAGAAAAGCATGAAGGGCTTGCTGCACACCCCGTATTTCACCTCGCTCGTCACGGTCTTGCTGCTGCTGGTGATGCTGGGCCTGGGCGGCGCCGCCTATCCGGGCCTGCTGTCGACGCAGGTCATTTTTAACTTATTGATCGATAACGCCTTTTTGCTAGTGATTGCCGTCGGCATGACCTTCGTGATTGTTTCCGGCGGCATCGATTTGTCCGTCGGCTCCGTGCTGGCCCTGTCGACCATGATCGCTGCCTGGCTGCTCCACGTGGCGCACTGGCCGCCGCTGCTGGTGATCGCCACCGTGCTGGCGCTGGGCACCGTGTTTGGCGCCGGCATGGGTGCGCTGATCCATTATTTCAAATTGCAGCCGTTCATCGTCACCCTGGCTGGCATGTTTCTGGCGCGCGGGCTGTGCTATTTGATCAGCATCAATTCCATCACCATAGCTGATCCGCTGTTCGTGGCCATGTCGCAGACGCAATTGGGGCTCTTGGGCGGCTTTGTCTCGCCCGGCGTGGTGATTGCCGTGATCACTTTGCTGCTGGCCATCTGGCTGGCGCACGCCACGCCGTTCGGCCGCGCCGTGTATGCCATCGGCGGCAATGAACAGTCGGCCCTGATGATGGGCTTGCCCGTGGGCCGCACCAAGGTGCTGATTTACGCCTTCAGCGGCTTTTGCGCCTCGCTGGGCGGCGTGCTGTTTTCGTTTTACATGCTCTCCGGCTATGGCTTGCATGCGCAAGGCACGGAGCTCGATGCGATTGCCGCCGTCGTCATCGGCGGCACCCTGCTCAGCGGCGGCTACGGCTATGTGGCGGGCGCCCTGTCAGGCGTGCTGGTGCTGGGCACCATCCAGACCCTGATCGCCTTCGACGGCACGCTCAGCTCGTGGTGGACCAAGATCGTCATTGGCGGCCTGCTGTTCGTCTTTTGCGTCGTGCAAAGACTGATGGCCATGGGCCAGAAAAATACCAAGGGGAGTTAAGCTTTATGTTGAAGCAACACAGACTTGCGTACAAGCCGGACGGCGGCATCGAGTTCATCCAGCAAACGGATGGACCGGCAGCCAATCCTGGCGCCGCCTGCAAGGCATCCTGAACGCTTGCTGACGATGCAGCAGACACACCGATATCAGTAGTATCGATATTGAATTAAAACTGATATCGATCATGATATGATTTATTCATGGATACCCTCAACCCCAACTGGTTCTTGCGAGCCCGCCTGAAGACACGGCAATTGCTGCTGTTGATCGCCCTGGACGAGCAGCGCAACATCCACCGCGCGGCGGAAGAATTGCACATGACGCAGCCGGCCGCGTCCAAGCAAATCAAGGACCTGGAAGAGATGCTGGACGTGCGCCTGTTCGACAGGTTGCCGCGCGGCATGGAGCCGACCATCTACGGCGAGACGATGATACGCCACGCGCGCATGGCCCTGACGAGCCTGTCGCTGGCGCATGACGACATCGTCGCCCTGAAGTCGGGCCTGACGGGCCAGGTGGAAGTGGGCGTCATCATGACGCCGGCCATGGCCTTGCTGCCGCGCGCGATTGCCCGCATCAAGCAGCAGGCGCCTTTGATGCGCATCGGCGTGCACCTGGAGCACAGCAACACACTGATGGACATGTTGCAGCATGGCACGCTGGACTTCATGATCGGGCGCATCCTGGAAAAGGAAAGCAGCGCCGGCCTCATCTACGAGGAATTGACGGAAGAGCCGGCCAGCGCCGTGGCGCGCAATGGCCACCCGCTGCTGTCGCGCAAGAATCTGCAATTGAAGGATTTGGCGCGCCAGCCGTGGATCTTGCCGCCGCAAGGCAGCATCCTGCGCCACCGTTTCGACATGATGTTCCGCCGCGCGAGCCTGGAGCCGCCTGTCGACGTGGTCGACACCACCGCCTTGCTCCTGATCACGTCCTTACTGCAGCAGACGGATTCGCTGCACGTGATGCCGACGGAAGTGGCGCATTACTACGAGTCGTTGAACGTGCTGAGCATCTTGCCCATCGAATTGCCGTGCAAGATGGATGCGTTCGGCATTATCCGGCAGCAGGACCATTTGCTGTCGCCGGGAGCGGATATGCTGTTGAAAGCCGTGCGGGCGACGGCGGCGGATATGTATTAAACCCAACGGCAAATGCTGGGGTCAGCCCCTCAGGGTCTGACCCCGGATTCTGCTTTGGGGTTTTAATCGGGCACTTCAAAAAAGAACAGCTGCACCAGGCGCCCATTCTCCGGCGTGTCGCCAAACACATTGCTGATCGAGTGAAAGTAGTGGCCCTTGTACACGATCAGGCGGTTGTGGCGCATGGGCACTTCCAGCAGCGCTTGCCAACTGTCGCGCTGTTCCTGCAAGTCGTTGAATTTCTGCACTTTGCTGTTCGGCAGCCAGCGCTTCTGGAAATCCTTGAAGCTGGCGTAGCCGCCCGCTTTCACGTCCGCCTCGGGCAAGCGCCGGTACCAGCCGCTGGGCTGGTGGCGCCAGAAGGTGGTGCCGCCCTGGCATTGCTCGGGCGGGTTCAGATACAGCACGCCCGCATAGAAATTGAAATTGTTGCCCGTCTCGTTATCCACATGGATATCCGTGCGCGCCATCGCATCCGCATAGCTGAGGCGGTAGGAGCCATTGTCGGGAGAAATGAAACGGATGGGACGGCCCAGCGCCGAAGCGATGCGTTCCATGATGGCTTGGCAAGGCTGGCCCGCCGTCTGGCTGCCCGGATAGTTTTGGCCCGCATAGCGCTGCTGTTCGAACGGCAGAGCCAGCGCCTGCGCGCGCCAGGCGGTGGGATCAGGCAGGAAATCGTCGAGGATGTGCAGGTCGGTTTCACGCAGGAAATCGTGCAGCGATGGCGCGACGTTGATCGGTGTCAAAGTCTCTGCCTGTTCCGCTTGCGGACTGGCAAAACCGATGCGGCACGTTTGCGCCAGCGCCGGGTGCAGCGCCAGGGCCTGCGCATAGCGTGCCAGCGCCAGTTCCTGCTGTCCCGTGCGGTAATACAGCTCGGCCAGTCCCTGCAGGGTTTGCCATCGCTGCGGGCGCAGGGCGTGGGCCCGTTCCAGTTCGGCGATGGTCTCCATCAGACGCTGTTTTCCCAGCAGCAATTCCGCGTGAAGAATGGCGAAATCATGCTCGTGCGGCGCCAGCCGCGCCGCCGTGGCGTAGCTGGCCAGCGCCGCTTCGCTGTCCGTGCCGCGCAGCACGTTGCCCAGGTTGTAGTGGAACAGGGCGTTGTCGGGTTGCTGCTTGAGCGATAGTTTTAGTAAACCCAGGCCGATGGCGCCCTGGCCCAGCTCCAGCATCGTCAGTCCCTGGAAATGCTGTGCTTCGGCCAGGGCCGGGTTCAGTTTATAGGCGGCCTGGTAGGCGTTGATCGCCTCGATCAGCTTGCCTTGCTGCTGCAGCCGTTGCCCGTTTGCCAGTTGTTGTTCCGCCTGTGTTGGTTCGCCCATGTCTCACTCTCGATGTTGTTGGCGAATAGTGTAACTGCAAGTGACGAGGTCGTGAACCCAAAACGCAGGCTGAGGTCGGACCCTGCGGGGGAAAGCGCCCCAATGGGGCACTTTCCGATCGCGCAGCGACCGACCCCGGTACCTGACCTGGGGTTTACATCGCTTGTTGAACAGGAATTTCTTCCCCGTTCAGCTTGATCGCCACCTTGACGATCTGCGCCTTGACCTGGTTGCTGGCCATGTCCGCTTCCTGGGCGTAGGCATACACGATGATGGCGAAGTCCTTGTAGCCGCTGCGCGCCGCCTCGATCTTGCGCGCCGCCTCCTGCTCCACTTTCAGCAAAGAATAACCGTCGCCATTCGTGAACGCCAGCTTGTAGTCGCCGTTGTCGTACATGTAGTAATACGTGCCCGCTTCGGCGAACTTGGCGGGGAAGGCTGCCTTGTCCATCGCGTACGGCGACAGCGCGCCCTGGCCATTGATCTGGTAGCGCAGGTAGCGTTTGGTTTTCGCTTCGCTGACCTTGGCGTCGATCTGCGGTTTCAGCGCGTCGAGCACTTCCTGCTTGCGAAAGGTATCGTTGCTGCCCGCATAGTCGCGCGAGATGCGCTGCGCCACGGCCGCATAGTCGGGCGGCACGCCGGACAGGGCGATGTAGCTGTACATCAACTGGTTGCCGCTGGTGATGTCGACATAGCTGGACGTTGGCGTGGCAGCGTCCGCTTGCGGCAGGCTGGCGGCGGCCGCCTTCACTTGCGCCTTGGCGGCCAGGTCGGCGACATTCGCTGCGACGGGGGCAGAAGCGACTGGTGTGGCCTTATCTGTCTTGCCGCAGGCGGACAGGATCACGGCGATGGCGAGCAGGGCGGGGAGAGTGCGGTTCATGGTATTTCCTTCAGTATGAGTGTGTGTAGGGGGAATGCAGGGCTTAGCCGATGGTCTTGCGTTTGTATTCGCCAAGGCCGTAAGCGGCCAGGACGATGGAAGACGCCAGCACCAGGTAAAAGCCGATACCAAACGACAAGCCTTGCCACACTTGTCCCAGCATTTCGCTGGCCATCTGCTCGGCCATGCGGGCCGCGCGGCTACCCATGATGCCGCCCATGGCGTTGCCCGCATCGCTGACGGCGCCTTTGATCTTGATCAACAGCAAGCTGCTGTGGATGACGACGAACAGCAGCGGTGCGCACTTGCCCAGCGCCGCTTTCGGGTGCTTGCTGGCCATGGTGGCGCAGCAGGCGGCAATGGCCAGCAGGAAAAAGAATTGCGCGGAGGTAAAACCGCCGCCGCCATCGCGGGCAAAGCTTTCCAGGCTGTCGGCGGACAGGCCCAGCAGCTGCCAATAAGTGCGCGAAACGGAGGTGAACAAACGGATGCCGAGGGTGTTGAAGATAAAGGCGCCGGCGATCAGGACGCCCAGGCTGGCCAGCACCTTGATGCCCAAGGAGGACACGGCCTGGCCCCACAGTTGCTGGCCCTTGTCGCGCGCCAGCTTGGCCGCGCCGGCCATCTCTTCCTGCGCCAGTTGCTGCGTTGCCACGGCGCTGACGCTGGCGAGGCTGCCGGCGTCATCGAAGCGCACGTCGACGACGGCGTTGATGGCGGGCGCCACGTCCGAGCGCCAGTGGGTACTGACGTCGAAAACATGTTGAATGCCGGCCACGCTGACGGAACCTTGTCCGCTCGGTTGGTAGGCGAGGATGCGGCCCCGTTGGCCGGTGCTAATGGTTGCTGCCGTGCTCGATGCTTGCATGGGATTTCCCTGGTCACTGTCATGCTGTATTGCATGTACCCACGGATAACGGGGGCAGTTCAGGGAAATCTAAAATTATTTTGAATTATTTTTTTTGCGGCTGCAGCAAGTCCTTGGCAGCGCCCTGGTAATCCTTCATCAAGCCCATGAAGGCGTCCTGCAAATGCCGTGCAGCATCCTGCGGCGGCGCGCCCGTGCGCCGGGCCAGGTCAAATTTATACGCATGGGCGGCCGTGTAGCCTGCTTGCGAGGCGGCGTCCAGCAGCACGCCGGCCCGTTTCAATGAGGCGGGGTCGCCCTTGACCATCAGCAATTCGGCCAGATAGGTCTGGGCGATGGGAAAGTCTTTCGCGGCCGCCTTTTCCAGCCACTGCATGCCCGTTTTCGGCTGTTTGATGCCGGCATCGCCACCGCCGATGCCATAGCCGAGGGCCGTCAGCGCCACCAGGTCGCCACTGCGCGCGCGCTTTTCCAGCTGCAGGCGGGGAAACGGCCGTGCCGCGATCTGCATGCGGATTTCATAGTTGATGTCTTGCAGTACATTGCCAGGCCACACCTTGGCGCCGGGGGCGGCCGGCTTTTCCACCGCTGGCGCAGGAGAGCGCACGCCGCCCTGCGCACCGGCCAGCACGCTGGCTGGAGGCTGGCTGACGCCCTTGCCGCTGCCCATGTTCAGCACCAGGCGCGCCGACGTTTCGCCAAACGACACGCGGGTTTTTTGCACGTCGTGCGTCATGGCGGCCACTCTTGCCGCCACTTGCGAAAACACATCGCTCATGCTCAAGCCCGGCGCATCGAGCGCGTCGAGCAGGGCGCTCGTGTAGGGGCTGTTGCGCGAATCGGGCGACCAGAAATCGCGCGCCAGGGCGCCCGGTCCCGCCGAATAGGCGATTACCACGCCGCGTGGAGCGGCCGTATCTGCAAAGCCGTGGCTGGCCGCGTTGCCGCCACCGGGCACGGGCACCATTGCACCGCCGCGCGTATATTCCTGACGGCAAGCATCAAGGATCAGCACGGCGCCGCGCGCGCCCGTGCGCTGCAAGTCGCCCGCCAGGCTGGCGACGGACACGCCCTGCGCGGCGATGGCGGCGGCGCTGAGCGCCTGCATGTTGGCGCCCAGCGGCAACACATAGTTGGCTTCGCCCGCCTGCGCGCCGTGGCCCGCGTAAAACACGAGGGCGATATCGGCGCCGCGCGCCTGCGTGGAAAACTCGGCCGACGCCTTTTGTAGCTGTTGCGCATTGATGTCCGTGCGCAACAGCACGTCAAAGCCCAGGCGGCGCAGGCGTTCGGCCATGGCGCGCGCATCGTTCACGGGATTCAATAGCGGCTGCGGATAGGCCGCGTTGCCGATCACCAGGGCGATGCGCTTGCCGGCAGCCGCTGGCACGGCGGCGTGCGCCATGTTGCTGCCCAGTAAAAAGAACAGGCTGAAAAACAGGGGAATCAGGCGGTGCATCGGGGTCTCGGGAATTGTCGTGAAAGTAACAAAAGTTAGCGATTTCCCGTACGGTATGAGAAAATTGCCTGAATGCATTTTACCTGACTGACAAGTTTGTCTTGTTGTCCAGCGTATTCCTCTTTACCGGTCAGCCTTGCTCCCGGCCAATGGCGCGTGCCGCCCAACACACGATCGGACCGGCTGTGCAATCGGAACAATTTGAACGGATTCATGCTTTCTGGACCCGCCGCCTGCAGCTGACACAAGGCGAACTGGGCGAGTTTTACCAGCGCGTCATCGCCGCGCTGACGCCATGCCGCCCGCGCGAGGCGGCGTCGCTGGGCGACTCGCTGGCCGACTTGCGCCACCAGTTTTTCATCGAAAAAGTCCTGCACAGCGACAGCGAGGCCGCGCCCCACCACGTCGGCGCTTTGTTCCTGTACTTCAAGCGCTTCATCATCGACCAGCTGCGCAAGCAGCGCGATGACGAAGATGCCGATGCGCAGGAAGGCTGCGACTTGCGCGCGCCCGACGCCTATGCCGAACCGTTGCGCGACTACCAGCTGACGCCACAGCAGGTGCGTGACGCGGCCGACGTTTTTATCGCCACCTTGCCGCGCGACTTGATTTTGCTGCTGCGCCATTGCGGCTGCGGCGGCATGCCCGTCAAGGAACTGGCCGAGCAGATCGCTTCCGCGCATTACCACGGCGGCAAGCTGGGCCTGGTGCACAAGCAGAAGGGCGAGGCCAATAGCGCGGGACGCCAGATCGTCGAACCGGCCCACCGCGCCACCTTGCTGGGCAGCTGGGTCTTGAGCCTGCTCAAGCTGCGCGTGGGAGATGCCTTGGCCGCGCGCGACATGCAGGCGGCGCAAATAGTTTTGGATATTTTGTGCGTGGCCGCGTTATCCCTGCACATGGACCCCATGTCTACCCACCCGAATACTGATGAAAGGCCACCGGCATGACTGCATTGACGCCCACACTGGCCATCGTTGCCGCGCGCCTGCCGTCGCCCCCGACTTCCATCGACATGCTGGATGGTGAGGTGGAGGGCACTACCCCCGATTGGCGCGGCATTGCCGTGCCGGAACACGTACTGGCCCGCTTTGCGCGCCGCAGCGATGCCGCGCCGCTGGCCGCCCGCCCCATCGCCGGTGGACAGATTCACTTGCTGGCGCGCCATCCCGGCTTCGGCGCCGTTCTGCTCGATGCCTGGGACAGTACGCGGCAGCGCTGGCGCGGCTGGCTCGTCACGCCCGACACAGCGTATGCGGACGCCTGCGGCCTGGTGGTCGAGGAGCGCGACGCGCCCGCCGATCCGCGCGCGGGCCTGGTGCTGTGCGACATGCCCGTGAATCTGGCCGTGACGGACCTGGGCGCCTGCCTGGGCGTGTTCAGCCAGGAGCGCCTGCAGGCGGCGCGCTGGCTGGAAACGCATGGCCGCGCCAATGCCGCCCCGGCGGCGCCGGGCGTGATCGCCCGCGTGGCCTTGCCCGGCGACGACTATGCGCTGACGGGCACGCCCCTGTCGAGCGAGCTGGGCAAGGATGGCCGCGTGGCCTACCGCCAATTGCTGCGCCAGGGGCTGCAGCAGTTGCAGATCGCACCGGCCGATGCGCTGGCACCGGTAGCTAAGCCGGTGCAGGCGGCCAATGCCAGCCGCTGGCTGAAGCTCGTCACGGCCGTGGCCGCCGGCGTGATGGTGGTGCAATCGGCGTGGCTGTTCCTGCCGAAAGAGAATGCTGTCGTCGGCAATGCGGAGTTCCGCAACGGTGCTCCACAACGCAGCGGCGTCGAGACGGGTGTGCGCACGCGCGTGTTGTTCCGCGCCGAGGCGACCGAGGCGGAAATCCGCACCTGGTTGCAGCGCGAGCAGCTGGAAATCGTCGCCGGCCCGGACACCCTGGGCGCCTTTACCCTGCTGTCGCGCGACCGCCAGAAAGTCTTGCCGCCGCCAGGACCGGGCAATCCGCTGGCCGTGATCCATCCCTGACCCCGAAATAAGAGAAAGTTATCCAGCATGACAACGTATAAGAATTTTGCATCTGCGCACTGGCGCAAATTGATCGCCGGCGTGGCAGTTGGCGTCCTGTTGACGGGTTGCGCCATGACGCCGAATGGCCGTGGCGGCGTGATGGTGGGCCTGGATACGGCCGAGCTGTTCGGCACGCCGATGTCCACCTTCCGCTTGCGCGACGGCACGGAAGGCACCTTGCGCAAGGATCCGAAGGGCAAGTATTCGATCAAGCTGTCGCAGGCGTTTCGCGTCGTGCCGCTGGCCAACGCCATCACGGCCCGCGTGGCGCGCGTGGAAAACGTGGGCGAGCGCACCGTCGTGATCGTGGAAACCCAGGAGCGCGGCTGCGCCTACCGCTATGAAGTGCTGGCTTTCCAGGGCACGGACGTGCTGCAGTGGACGGTCGGCAATTGCAAGGACCGTCCCCGCGTGGAACTGGCGGCGGACGCGAAATCGCTGAATATCGACTTCCCCAACTACAACCGTTTGTCGCGCATGATTTACACGGACAATCGCCTGCTCAACGCCAGCGTGGCCGTGCCGCCGGGCGTCGATACGCGCGCCCAGCCGTTTGCCGATGACGCCTTGCGCGCCACGGGCCCCGTCATCGCCAGCATGCCTGGCGACAACAACGGGCGCGTGATCCCGGCGCCGCCGGCTGCGGCCCCGGCGCCTGCCGCCGCGCCGAAAGCGGGCCGCCGCGCCAGCGCCAAGCCGCGCCGCCAGGAAACGCCGGCCAGGGCGGTGGCGCCCGCCGCCATCAGCCTGCCTGCACCGCGCAGCGCGGCGCCTGCCCCCGCGGCGCCGATGATCTTCCAGGCTGAAGAGATCAAGCCCGTCGTCATCGATTTGAGGAAATAAAATGGCCGCGAGTTTGCGCAGTCTGCAAATCCGGCAGACCCTGATCCTGATCGTTCTGACGATGATGTACCTGTGCTTCGAGCTGGGCTTCAATGCCCGCTTGCTCGATGTGGTGGGCGGCAATGTCAAGCCGGAAGACGTGGAAGGGGTGGAATTCTATGGCCGCAGCCTGTCCGGCATCGCTGCCGCGCTGGTGGTGCTGCAGCTGATGTGGCGCCGCCGCCTGAAGAACAATGGCAGCGGCCCTGGCTGGGTAAAAATCCTCGTTTGCTGCCTGGTCACGGCCGGCGTCGTCTTCGGCGTGCTGAAAACCACGGTGAATGTGCTGGTCAACACGCGCGACGCGGAATTTCGCCGCATGGCCTTCAACACCACCTTGCTGCAGCGCTCGCTGGTAGGCGGCAGCTTGCAGCTGCAGGGCCTGGTCGACGATCCCACCCTGTTCGCCAAGCCGGAAGGCAAGTCTTTCCTGGCCCTGTTCCCCTTCCTGGCCGTGTCGGTGCGCCATCTTGACGAGCGCATGGGGCCGGCCAAGGAGCAGCTGGTGCGCGCCAACGTGCGCCAGGTGGCAGGCGGCCCGTCCGGCTACTATGACAAATATCCGGAAGCCATGCGCGAGCTGGCCGGCAAGTGGGAATTGTATGCGGGCATCATCCCCGACAGCGATGCCGGTTTGCTGGCCAAGCAGCAATCCTCGTGGCAGGAATATGTGAGCAGCCTGTCGCGCCGTGGCTGGCAGCCGCATTCGGTGCCGATGCGGCGCCAGGCGGCCGTCGTCAATAATGTGCGCAAGAAAGTGCCCGTGCCCGCCAACTGGCGTACCGACGACGAGCGGGGCTTCCGCGCCGCCGTCAAGCGCCGCTATGCGGCCGAGGCTGCCAGCAAGGGCGTTACCGTGCGCGGCGAGCGCATCCCGCCGGGCTTGCCGTTTGCCGCCTTTGTCGCGCGCCCCGGCGTGCAGGCGCAATTGCGCGAAGCCTTGAAACTGCCGGCTGGCGCCACGGTGCAGGCATCGTATGCCAGTCCCGCCGAGTTCGGGCGCCTGTTCGAGCAGTTCCTGGATCGCCAGACGGCGGAAAAACTGGTGGAATACCGCGCCAGCCGCGCGGATTTCGAGCAGGGTGGCAGGTTCTTCCATGAGGGCAAGGAAGCGGCGCGCGCCGCCATCGTGCCGCCCGTGGCCCTGTTCTTCTCGCTGCTGGGCGCCATCGGTCACTTTTCCAAATTGCTGTATTTGATTGCCACCGTCGTATTATTGCTGCTGGCCATGCGCCGTGGCGAGCAGGCGGGCGCCGATGGACAGCTGAGCCGCCGTTCCGCCTGGATCGCCACGGGCGTGCTGGCGACGGCCTTTGCGGGTACCTGGGGTATCTTGTCGGTGCTCGACAACAACGTCACGCGCAGCGAGCTGTTCCGGCAAATGCTGGACTGGACGCGCCAGGGCGAGCCCGACAGCACGCGCTGGAATCTCGCCGGCAAGGCCATCCTGGCCAATATCACGCACGTCGTGGCGGTGGGGCAGGGCTACAGCTACCCCGTCAACGAAGCGATCCGCATCCATGTTTTGCAGGGAATTCATTATGGCTATCACGCGCAACAAAAATAAGGCGGCCGCGCTGGCCGTGCTGCTCAGCATGGCCAGCACGGCTGTCCAGGCCGACTGCCTGGGCATGAAGGTGCACGCCCACCGTGGCGCCGGCAATGCGCCGGAAAACTCGCTGAGCGCGCTGCGCAACACGTATTTCGGCACTTGGGACGGCGTCGAGACGGATTTGCAGCTGCTGGGCGACGGCAGCTGGGTGGTGCACCACGATTTGCTGACGGGGAGAGTCGTCGACACGGGATCGCCGCGCACCGTCAAGCAGTTGACGGCCGACGACTGGCGCGCCGCCAGCATGAAGAACCGTGGCGTGGCCACGCCGGAAACGCCGCCGTTCGTCAGCGATGTCGCCGACCTGGCCACGGCGTTCCCGGCCAAAACCCTGAATGCGGAAATCAAGGATGTCGTGTCGTCATGCGCGCCCATCGCCACCCTGGTGGGGCAGTTGCGCGCGAACATCAAGCATGGCAACTGGTTCTTGACCTCGGGCGTGCCGAACAACCTGGCGTGCGCGCGCCGCGCCGATCCGCAGGGTTATCTGGGTTTGCTGGTGTTTGACGCGCGCCATGCGCAGGCGGCCGGCGCCAACCGGGTCAGCCGCTATATCGCGAAAAATGCCCGTCCGCCCAAGCTGGACAAGCCGTGGCTGCAGCGCGTGCAGCAGCAGATTGGCATGCCCACGGGCGTGCACGTGGATGCGCGCAGCCTGGACGCCAATCCGAATTTGCTGGGCGACGCGGCCAGTCTGAACATGCCCGTCTTCGTGTATGCCGTCGATGGCGATTCGGCCCTGGCCGCATCCTTGCTGCGCGCCCAGCAGCGCAACCACCGCTGGCCCAGCGGCGTCATTCTTGACGGCAATCCCGAGACGTTTTGTGCGCTGATGAAATAAGTTCTCCCTGATCTGCTGCACGGCGTTTTGCCGTGCAGCAGAATACCTCGCCGCCACAGAAATAGCCGCTTGCGGCGGGCCCGTGCAGGGCCCCTTTTGTGCCACTTTCCTGCCTCTTTTGCGCAGCGCAGCATCGATAGTGTTTGCATCGGGCGCGCGGCTGGCTTATAAATGTAATCGATTACATTTATATGAAAACCCCATGCAGCCAGCCGTTCCTTCTCCTTTGCCGACAGAAACCGTCTCCATCAGCGCCGTCGCCGCGCATGCGGGCGTGTCGGTGGCCACCGTCTCGCGCGTGATGAACGAGCAGGCAGGCGTGCGGGCGCCCACGCGCGACAAGGTGCTGGCGTCCGTGGCGGCGCTGGGCTACCGCATGAACCACCTGGCGCGCAGCCTGCGCACGGCCGAGAGCCGCATGCTGCTGACCATGGTGCCCGACGTGGGCAACCCATTCTATGCGCAGATCGTGCGCGGCATCGACACGGTGGCGCGCGAACACGGTTACTTTGTGCTGCTGTGCGACACGGGCGCCGACGCGGGCCGCGAACGCTCGTACTTCGACTTGCTGCGCATGCACCGCGCCGACGGCGCCATCTGCCTCGACCCGGACACGGTGCAGCATGCCCTGTCGCATGAGTCCGTCAGCCTGCCATGGGTGGCGTGCTGCGAATTCGATCCCGCCGTGGCCGTGCCCTATGTCGGCATCGACAATCACCGCGCCGCCTCCGACGCCGTCGCGCATCTGCTGTCGCGTGGCCATACGCGTATCGGCTTGATCAATTCGGATGAACGCTATCTGTACGCGCGGCAACGCCAGCAAGGCTATCTGGATACCCTGGCGGGGGCCGGCCTGCCCGTGCAGCCGCAATGGGTGCATACGGTGCAAAGCCTCGACTATGAAGCGGGCACGGCCGCCACTTTGCGGATGATGGCGGGACCGGATGCGCCCACGGCCATCTTTGCCGTCTCCGACACCCTGGCCATAGGCGTGCTGAGCGCACTGCGCCAGTTGAACAAGCGCGTGCCGGAAGACGTGGCCGTCATCGGCTTCGACGATATCGCCATCGCGGCGCAGATAGCTCCCGGCCTGACCACCATCGCGCAGCCGATGCGCGAGCTGGGCGAGACGGCGGCGCGATTATTGCTGCAGCGCCTGGCCAACCCGGCGGCCAGTGTGCCTGGCGTGCTGCTGCAACACCGATTAATTCTGCGAGGGAGTGCATAGTGAGCGTTGCCGTCGGTTTCGAGGGGGTCTGCAAGGATTTCGGCCCCGTGCGCGTCTTGCATGGCGTCAGTTTTACCTTGTCGCCCGGGCGCGTGTATGGCTTGCTGGGCGAAAACGGCGCCGGCAAGTCGACCCTGATGAAAATCCTCGCTGGCTACGAGAGCGTGAGCGAGGGGCAACTGCTGATCGATGGCCAGCCCCGGCATTTCACCAGTTCGCGCGCGGCGGAGAGCGCCGGCATCGTGCTGATCCACCAGGAATTCAACCTGGCTGAACACTTGACGGTGGCGCAGAACATGTTTCTGGGCCACGAAAAGACGCGCGGCTGGCTGCTCGACGAGGCCGCCATGCGCGCAGAGGCGTCGCGCTATTTGAAACAGGTGGGCCTGGAGGTCTCGCCCGACACGACAATCCGCGACCTCATCGTGGCTGAAAAGCAGCTTGTGGAAATCGCCAAGGCCCTGTCGCGCCGTGCCCGCTTTTTGATCATGGACGAGCCGACCGCCACCCTGACGTCGTCGGAAACCCAGCGCCTGTTCGCCGTCATGGCGCAGCTGAAAGCGGATGGCGTCACCATTTTGTATATCTCGCACAAGCTCGATGAAGTCGAGCGCAACACGGATGAGGTCATCGTCATGCGCGACGGGCGTTTCGTCACGCGCGAGCCGACGGCCAGCCTCACGCGCCAGCAGATGGCGAACCTGATGGTGGGGCGCGAACTGTCTGACATGTTTCCCGCGAAAGCGGCGCTGGCCGCAGACGCGCCCGTGCTCCTGAAAGTGGAGGGTTTGTGCGTGCCCGGCTGGTCGAAAGACCTGTCGTTCGAGGTGCGCGCCGGTGAAGTGCTGGGCTTTGCGGGCCTGGTGGGCGCGGGGCGCACGGAATCGTTCGAAGCCTTGCTGGGCTTGCGTCCGCGCAGCGCGGGTGTGATTCATCTCAATGGCCAGCCGGTGGACATCCGCACGCCGCGTGAAGCCATGCAGCACGGCATGACATACCTGAGCGAAGACCGCAAGGGCAAGGGCTTGCACGTGAATCTGGGTTTGCGGGAAAACCTCACCATGATGACGATGGAGCGCTATGCGCAGCCCTGGCTGAACTTGAAAGCGGAAAAGGGGGCGCTGGCCAAGGCGGTGCTTGACTTCAATATCCGCACGGGCGACCTGGACAGCCGCGCGCGCATGCTGTCCGGCGGCAACCAGCAAAAGCTGGCGCTGGCGAAATACCTGCATTCGGATCCACGTGTCGTCGTGCTCGACGAGCCGAGCCGTGGCGTGGACGTGGGCGCCAAGCGCGACATTTATTTTTTGATACACCGCCTGGCCGCCGAAGGGCGCGCCGTGATCGTGATCTCGTCCGAACTGATCGAATTGATCGGCTTGTGCCACCGCGTCGCGGTGATGCGCGCCGGTACCTTGCAAGCCACCCTGTCTGCTGACCACCTGACCGAAGAGGAGTTGATTGCCCATGCAACCGGCACGCACTGACACCACCGTATCCCCGCTTGCCGCCGCCGTTGCCAGCTTTGGCGCGCGCATCAAGGGCTTAGGCCCCGTGCTTGGCCTGCTGGCCCTATGCATCGCGGGCACCTTGCTCAATGGCGATTTCGCCACCCTGGACAATCTGATGAACGTGTTCACGCGCACGGCCTTCATCGGCATCATCGCCGTCGGCATGACCTTCGTGATTATCTCGGGCGGCATCGACCTGTCCGTCGGTTCCATGGCGGCCCTGATCGCCGGCTGCATGATTTATTTCATGAATGCGCTGGCGCAAGGTGCAGGCGGCGACCTGGCGCCGATCACCATGCTGGTGCTGGGCATCGCCATGGCATTGATCCTGGGCGCCGGCTTTGGGCTGATGCACGGCTTGCTCATCAGCAAGGGCAATATCGAACCGTTCATCGTCACCCTGGGCACCTTGGGCATCTTCCGCGCCGTATTGACCTACCTGGCCGACGGCGGCGCCCTGACCCTGGACGCGACCCTGTCCGAGCTGTACAGCCCCGTGTATTACACCAGCGTGCTGGGCGCGCCAATACCGATCTGGATTTTTCTGATCGTTGCGGCGGCCGGCGCCATCATCCTCAACCGCACGACGTTTGGCCGCCATGTGCAGGCGATTGGTTCCAACGAGCAAGTGGCGCGCTATGCGGCCATCCATGTCGACAAGGTCAAGATCGCCACCTACATGTTGCTGGGCGTGTGCGTGGGCATCGCCACGGTGCTGTACGTGCCGCGCCTGGGTTCGGCCACGCCGACCACGGGCTTGCTGTGGGAACTCGAAGCGATCGCCGCCGTTGTCGTGGGCGGCACGGCCCTGAAGGGGGGAGAAGGGCGCATCGTCGGCACCGTGATCGGCGCCATCCTCTTGTCCGTGATCAGCAATATCCTGAATTTGACCAGCATCATCAGTGTCTACCTGAATGCCGCAGTGCAAGGCGTGGTGATCATCGCCGTCGCCTTCCTGCAGCGAGGCCGCAAATAAAAAAACAGCGGCGTTCTGAAAGGGCGGCCAACGGGCGCCCACAACCTTGGAGGAGAGCAGCATGAAGAGCTTTATACGGGTAGCAGGGATGGCAGTGCTGGTGATGCAGGCGTGGGCGCTGCCGAGTGCGCAGGCCGCCGCGAATGTGGAAAATAAGCTGGTGGTGGGCGTAGCCATTCCGACGGCCACGCACAGTTTTACGTCCGGCATCGTGTGGTGGGCGAACCAGGCCAAGGCGGAGCTGGAAAAAGCCCATCCGGGCCTGAAAATCATCGTCAAGACGGCCGCCACGGCGCCAGAGCAGGCGAATCAGTTGCAGGACATGTTGACGGTGAACAAGATCAACACCCTGGTGATCTTCCCCATCGAATCGGCGTCCCTGACGCAGCCCGTGGCGCAAGTGAAAAACAAGGGCGTCTACGTGACCGTGGTGGACCGTGGCTTGACGAATACGCAGTCGCAGGATGCGTATATTGCCGGCGACAATACGGCGTTTGGCAAGCTGCCGGCCGAATATCTGGCGAAGAGCCTGAATGGCAAGGGCAATATCGTCGTGCTGCGCGGCATGCCGACCACCCTGGACAACGAGCGCTACGATGCGTTCAGTGCCGTCATGAAAGGCCATCCCGAGATCAAGGTGCTGGACGCCAAGTATGGCAACTGGAATCGCGACGATGCCTTCAAGGTCATGCAGGATTATCTGACGCGCTTCAAGCACATCGACGCCGTCTGGGCCGCCGATGACGACATGGCCATCGGCGTGCAAAAAGCTATCGCGCAAGCCAAGCGCACGGACATCAAGCAAGTGTTCGGCGGCGCGGGCGCGAAGGGCGCGGTGAAAAAGATCATGGATGGTTCCGATCCGCTGATCGTGGCCGACGTCTCGTATTCGCCGAAATTCATGTACGACGCCATCAAGCTGACGACGGAAGCGCGCCTGAAAGGTGATAAATTGCCGGCCAACACCATCATCCCATCGGTGCTGATCACGCGCGAGAACGCCAAGCAGTTCTACTTTCCGAACTCGCCTTTTTAATTTTCGCAATGTACCCAACAGCAAGTGCTGGGGTCAGACCCGCCGGGTCTGACCCCGGATTTTGCTCTTGGGGTTGATAAGGACTACCCATGAAAACCATCCAGGGCCCGGCCATTTTCCTGGCCCAGTTTCTCGGCGATGAGCCGCCGTTCGACTCGCTAGAGCACCTGGCGCAATGGGCCGCCGGCCTGGGTTACAAGGGCTTGCAGCTGCCCACGGCGCCGCGCTTGTTTGATCTGGAACAAGCGGCGGCCAGTCAGCAGTACTGCGACGACGTGAAAGCCTTGCTGGCGCGCCACGGCTTGCAGGTGACGGAACTGTCGACGCATTTGCAGGGCCAGCTGATCGCCGTGCATCCCGCCTACGACGCGCTGTTCGACGGTTTTGCACCCGAGCAGGTGCGTGGCGACAGCGCGGCCCGCACGGCCTGGGCCACGCAGCAATTGCTGTGGGCGGCAACCGCCTCGCAGCGCCTGGGCCTGAAGGCGCACGTGACGTTTTCCGGCGCGCTGGCCTGGCCGTATCTGTACCCGTGGCCGCAGCGTCCCGCCGGCCTGGTGGAGACGGCATTCGCGGAACTGGCCAAGCGCTGGCTGCCCATCCTCGATGCGTTTGACGTGGCCGGCGTGGACCTCTGCTATGAATTGCATCCGGGCGAGGACTTGCACGATGGCGTGACGTTCGAGCGCTTTCTTGCCGCCGTCAACGATCACCCGCGTGCCTCCATTTTGTACGACCCCAGCCACTTCGTGCTGCAGCAGCTCGATTACCTGGCCTTCATTGACATTTATCATGCGCGCATCAAGGCTTTCCACGTCAAGGACGCGGAATTCCGGCCCAACGGACGCCAGGGCGTGTATGGCGGCTATGCCGACTGGCAAGACCGGGCCGGGCGCTTCCGCTCGCTGGGCGACGGACAGATCGACTTCAAGGCGATTTTCTCGAAGATGGCGCAATACGACTTTCCCGGCTGGGCCGTGCTGGAGTGGGAATGCTGTTTGAAGCATCCCGAGGATGGCGCGGCCGAAGGGGCGCGCTTCATCCGCGAGCACATCATCCACGTGGCCGGGCACGCGTTCGACGATTTCGCCGGCAGTGCGGTTGACCAGGATCAAATTCATCACTTGCTTGGCTTGAAATAAGGAGACGACATGCAGCGACGCTTACGGCTGGGCATGGTAGGGGGCGGACAGGGCGCGTTCATCGGCGCCGTGCACCGCATCGCTTCGCGCATCGACGACCAGTATGAACTGGTGGCGGGCGCCCTGTCGTCCGACCCGGAGCGTGCACGCGACAGCGGTGCCGCGCTGCACCTGGCGCCCGAACGCTGTTACAGCGATTACCGCGCCATGGCGCAGATGGAGGCCGCGCGCGCGGACGGCATCGAGGCCGTGGCCATCGTCACGCCCAACCATTTACATGCGCCCGTCGCCACGGCGTTCCTGGAAGCGGGCATACACGTGATTTGCGACAAGCCGCTGGGCATCTCGCTGGCGGAGGGGCAGGCGCTGGCAGCGCTGGCGCAACGTCAGAATCTGCTGTTTGCGCTCACGCATACCTACAGCGGTTATCCGCTGCTGCGCCATGCGAAAGCCATGGTCGAGGCGGGCGAGATCGGCGAGCTGCGCCTCGTGCAGGTGGAATATTCGCAGGACTGGCTGGCCGACGCCATCGCGGCTGGCGGCATGAACGAGGGCAACTGGCATAACGACCCGCACAAGGCCGGCCCTGGCGGCACCCTGCTCGATGTGGGGCTGCACGCCTATCATCTGGCGCAGTTCGTCAGCGGATTGACGCCGTACGCCGTGCTGGCGGAACTGTCGACCTTTGTTCCCAAGCGCACGCTGGACGACCACGTGCAGGTGATGTTGCGCTACGCCAACGGCGCAAAAGGTACGCTGTGGGCCAGCCAGGTGGCGACGGGTTGCGAAAACACGGTGCGCCTGCGTTTGTTCGGCAGCAAGGCGCAGCTGGATTTTGATCAGGAACAACCGAGCGCGCTGTGGATCACGCCGCAGGGCGGCAACCGGCAGCTGCTGCGTCCGGGCCGGGTCGACAGCGCGGCCGCGCGCCATGCCACGCGCGTGCCGGCCGGCCATCCGGAAGGTTATCTGGAAGCGTTCGCCCAGCTGTACCTGGATGCGGCTTTGCGCATTCGCGCCTTGCAGGCGGGCTTGCCCGTGCCCAGGGAAGCCAGTTGGTTGCCGACTGTCACCGATGGCGTGGCGGGCCTGGCCTTTGCGGAAGCCGTGCTGCGCAGCCATGCGGATGGCGGTCGCTGGACCACGCTGGCGGACTGTTAAACTGGGCGCATGAACGCGCCCTTTACCATCACCATCCTTCCGCAAGGCTGGCAATTCACGGCAGCGGCCGGCACTACCGTGCTGGCCGCTGCCGAACTGGCCGGCATCCGTCTGCTCAGCTCCTGCCGCAATGGCACTTGCCGCACGTGCATCTGCCACATGCCCGAAGGAAAAATACGCTACACGGTGGACTGGCCCGGCATCAGCCCTGATGAGCGGCTCGATGGCTACATCCTGCCTTGCGTGGCCGTGGCCGAAAGCGATCTCACCGTGCAGGCGCGGGCCGTGCGCCGCACTTGACCTTGCCTTGCGCTGGTGAGAATGTGTGATATTTTTTGCATCTTTTCATGTTAAAAGATTTGATGGGTTTTGAATCTTGCCATGGTGGCGGATGGGAAAGCCCGAACATGGAAGAGACATGACTATAACGATGCAAGGATCGTACCGTGCCGCCGCATTGCCTGCCCTGATGCTGGCCTTGCCATTCATCGCCGGTTGCGGCGGTGGGGGCGGACTCTTCGGGCCGGAAGACCGCCGCGTGCTGCAACTGTCTGAAGTGAGCAGCACTTGCGACATGGCGCCAGGGGAAAATTGTACGGATGTCCATGTGGTGGTCAGCAGCGACCTTGGCGAGCGGCCTCTGTGGGGAGCGACGGCCTCGAATGGCGTGACGGTTTTCCAGCTGTCGGATCAGCAGAAACTGTCGGAGAACAGTTGGCGTTTCACCTTCAAGCCCGTGCCAGGTTTGCCTCCGGGCAGCTATGCAGGCAAGATCACGCTTTCGCCGCTGAACCTGATCGCGCTCAAGTACAACAATTTGCCCGAAAGCATGCCCTACAAGGTAACGGTGGCGCCCTTGAAGGGCAATCTGTCGCGTCTGGCCGCGCTGTCCGGTGCGGGAGATTGGGAGGGTACGAATGGCAATGCGGCACACACGGGCCTGGTGCCCGTCGATCTCGATGCGGGCAAATTTTCGCGCCGCTGGACGTGGGAATACGCTGGCGGAGAAAAAACTTATCGCATGAGTCCGCCAGTGGCCGCGAATGGTCTCGTGTATTTCTCGCTTGAGCAATCTGCAGCCGATAGCCAGGATGCGAAGAGTATCATCTATACCAATACCTTGACGGCCCTGTCGGAGCACGACAGCAGTGAGCAGTGGCGCACGCCGCAGACGCTCGATAACGCACTGAGCGCGCCTGGCGTGTCGGGCACGCGCCTGGCGATGGCGGGCTTGGCCAGCGTCCACACGTTTGACGCCGTGAGCGGCGTCAAATTGGCCACTGCCACGCAGCCGCAGACGAACGGCATCCTGACGGCGAGCTCACCGCTGACCGCTCCTACGCTGGCTGGCGCAAGCGTCTATGTCGGCGGCAATAACGACGTGATCAGCGCGGAGTCGACGACGGGGCGCAATCTGTGGTCCGCCAGCCTGGGATTATCGAGCTTGGGCAATGTCGACGAGTGGACCCCGGCCGTGAATGCCAGCACGGTGTACAGCAATACGGCGGGTACCTTGCGCGCGTTCAATCGTGCCGATGGCGCGCAACAATGGAGCGTGGCCGTTCCGGGACAAGTGGTGACCGGCTTGAGGCGGTCCAGCCTGTATCAGGCACCCGTGCTGGCCGATGCGCACAGCGTACTGCTGTTGAACCAGCGTCTTGCCACTGGTTTTTCCGTTGACAACAGCCTGACCCTGGTCGACACGGATAGCCGCCAGGTGCGCTGGAGCGTCAATGGCCAGTTCACCACGCAGCCCGTGGTGGCGCAGGGTGTGCTGTATGTGGGCAATCACGCCACGGCGTCGCTCGAAGCGCGCAGTCTGGCGACGGGTGCCGTACTGTGGAGCTGGCCCCTGTCGGCGGTCAAGGAAGAGCGCTTTGGAGGCGACCTGATCGTCACCAACAAGCTGCTGTTTATTGCTGGCCAGAAGGGTACGTACGCGCTGGACCTGGCCAGTCAAAAAACCGTCTGGTCTTTCCGCCTCGCCGGCAAGCTGGCCTTGTCGCGCAATGGCGTGCTCTACATCCGTTCGGTGAGCGACAACGGCAACGGCATGTCGCGGGTGACGGCCATCAACTTGCAGTAAATAGGGGCGCTGCCGCGGCCGGCTGTCAGGGCTTGCCGCCCTTGAGCCGCTGCAGCAGCGCGTCCACGCCGTCGCTGACGGGCAAGCCGTGGCGGCGCAGCAACTGCACGTGCAAGACCAGGTTTTCCAGCACCAGCTTGGCCGCCACGGCCAGCAGGGCCAGGTTGCGGTCTTCCGGGCTGAAACTTTCCATCGCGTCGGCCATCTCGCACAGGTGGTTGGCGATCAGCCCGCGCAATTCCTGCTCGTCGAAGGGCAGGTCGGCAAAATCGATGGGGTCGGCCACCTCCACTTCCTGCATCAGCACCGCTAGTTCTTCCGGGGTAATCGTCATGCCTGGCCTCCTTGTGTGCTTGCCGCTATTTTAATTGTATTGGCCGCAAAGCGGACTAGAATGAGTCGAGGCCGACGACGTCGAAGGGCAGCATGGCGCATCTGCATTTTACGCAACAACTGGCACGCTACCTCGACGTCCCCACGGTGGACGTCGATGCACCACGTCTGCGCGCCGCCCTCGCTGCCGCGTTTGCCCGGCAGCCGCGCCTGCGCGGCTATGTGCTTGACGAGCAGGGCGCCTTGCGCCCCAACGTGGTGATCTTCATCGATGGCGCCCGTTGCCGTGAGCGGCGCGTGCTGGACGACGCCTTGCAGCCCGACAGCCAGGTGTATATCTTGCAGGCACTTTCCGGAGGTTGACGCCATGACAGCAATCCCGCAGCGCGCGTATCTCGGTACCCGCAAGGGCTTGTTCCAGTTCGATGTCGATGCGGCCGGCGCCTGGCAGCTGGCGCTGGTGCAGTTTGCTGGCGACCCCGTCTCCATGCTGCTGCACGATGGCCGCGACGGCACCCTGTACGCGGCCCTGAACCTGGGGCATTTCGGCGCCAAGCTGCACCGCCTCGACGCGGGCAGTTCCACATGGCAGGAAGTCGCCGTGCCCGCCTATCCCGCCAAGCCGGAAGACAGCACCGATAGCGTGGACTGGACCTTGCGGCAGATCTGGTCGCTGGCGGCCGGCGGCGCGGACCAGCCCGGCGTGCTGTGGGCGGGCACCTTGCCTGGCGGCCTGTTCCGCTCAAGCGACCGTGGCGGCAGTTGGCAGCTGGTGGAATCCTTGTGGCATGTGCCGCAGCGGGCGCAGTGGTTTGGCGGCGGCTACGACGTGCCCGGCATCCACAGCATTTGCGTCGACCCGCGCGACAGCCATAAAGTGCTGGTCGGCGTGTCCTGCGGCGGCGTCTGGCAAACGCTCGACGGCGGCGCCAGCTGGGCTTTGAGCGCGACGGGCATGCGCGCCGACTACATGCCGCCCGAGCTCGATGAAAACGAAGCCGTGCAAGATCCGCACCGCATCGTGCGCAGCGCCGGCACGCCGGACGCGCTGTGGTGCCAGCACCATAACGGCATCTGGCGTTCGCGCGATGCTGGCTGGCACTGGCAGGAAGTGACGACGGCGCCGCTGTCGCATTTCGGCTTTGCCGTGGCCGTGCATCCGCGCGATGGCGACACGGCCTGGTTCGTGCCGGCGCAGGCGGACGTGCTGCGCATTCCCATCGATGGTGCGCTGGCTGTGACGCGCACGCGCGATGGCGGAAAAACGTTTGAGGTGTTGCGTGCGGGCTTGCCGCAGCAGCATTGCTACGACCTCGTGTATCGCCACGGGCTGGCACTGGCCGATGATGGGCGCAGTTTATGCTTGGCGTCGACGACGGGTGGCGCCTGGTATTCCAGCGACGAGGGCGAGCATTGGCAGACGCTGTCTGCCCATTTGCCGCCCGTTTATGCCGTCTGTTTTGCCACGCCGTAGTAGCACAGGAAAATATCGACGGCCAGTTCCGTCACTTCGCGTCGGCGCGCCGGGCCCAGCAGAGGCTCACCGAGGGTGATTTGCGGCCAGAAGGCAAAGGTTTTTAAAGGCGACATCAGCAGGTGCGCCACTTCCAGCGTCTCGCCCGCCTTGATGCGCCCATCTTGCTGCGCCGCGCGGATCCAGATATTCAGGCCCGTTTCTTTTTCATTCAGGCGCGCCACCATGGCTTGTGCCCGCTCGGGCGAGTGGATGGTTTCGCCAAAGATCACGCGCGCCAGGTCGATGAAGGCCGCGTCGCACAGCAAGGCCATTTTCTGCTCGACCAGGGCCAGCACTTGCGGGCGCAGTGGCTGGTCGGCCACATAGGGCACGGCAGGCTGGGCCATGCTGTTTTCCCACATGCGCTGCAGGATTTCCGCGAATAACTCGTCCTTGCTGGGGAAATGGTTGTACACGGTACGCTTGGAAACGGCTGCCGTGGCGGCGATCTTGTCCATGCTGGTCGCATCAAAACCGTGCTCGCGGAATTCGGCGATGGCGGCATCGACGATGGCGACGCGCTTGCGGTCGGTGAGGCGTTGCGGTGCGGCCATGGCTGAAAATCTCCTTTGAAAACAATATTTTACACCTCCTGGTTTACTTTGCCAGAAATCGGAACTACACTGTGTAGTGTAATTTATTCCTTGCATTTTATTTACCGGGCCGCATATGCACTTGCACCGCATCTTATTCTTGGGAGTCCTGATCATCATGAGTTCTTGCACCCTGCGCGCCGCACCTGCCGCGCCCGCTTCTTCCTCAACCTTGTCACCACAACGCCACGAAGGCAAGTTCCGCAATCCCGTGCAGATGCACAAGCTGGGCACGGCAGCAACGCTCAAGTTGATGTGGACATTTTTCTTTGACAAGCCGGACAGCACGGTGCCTGCCGCTGCCGTGCCCGTGCACGCCTTGACCCGGGCGCAACTGCTGGCCGCGCCCGACAACAGCCTGTTTCGCCTCGGCCATTCGACCCTGCTGTTGAAGCTGAACAATGAATTCTTCCTCACCGACCCCGTGTTTGCCGAACGTGCCTCGCCGGTGCAGTGGGCAGGGCCAAAACGTTTCCATCAGCCGCCCATCAGCATCGCCGACTTGCCGCCGATTAAGGCCGTGATCCTGTCGCATGACCATTACGACCACCTCGACCATGCTGCCGTGCTGCAACTGGCAGCCAAGACGGAACACTTCGTCGCGCCGCTGGGCGTGGGCGACACTTTGCTCGAATGGGGCGTGCCGAAAGACAAGGTGCAGCAGTTCGACTGGTGGCAGGGCACGACAATTGCTGGCGTGAAACTCGTCGCGACACCGTCGCAACATTTTTCGGGACGCGGCTTGTTTAATGGCAATCAAACCCTGTGGGCTTCGTGGGTCATCGACGCGCCCGAGGTACGCGTGTTTTTCAGCGGCGACTCCGGCTATTTCGACGGTTTCAAGCAGATCGGCGACAAGTACGGGCCGTTCGACGTGACCATGATCGAGACGGGCGCGTATGACCAGCTGTGGCCGGACGTGCACATGCAGCCGGAGCAGACCTTGCAAGCCCACCTGGACTTGCGCGGCAAGTGGCTGATGCCCGTGCACAACGGCACCTTTGACCTGGGGTTACATGCCTGGCATGAACCGTTTGAGCGCATCACGGGACTGGCGGCCAAGCAGGGCGTGAACCTGGCCACGCCGCAAATGGGCGAGGCGGTCGACCTGACACGGCCGAAGAAGGGTGAAAAATGGTGGTTGGCGATGCTGGAAGAAGAAATGATTCGGTAATTTACGCCGTGACGTCGATCAGGCGTCCCAGGGTCTGGCCATAGCTGTTCAGCTGGGGCGTGCTTTTTGGCGCGGCGGGGACCGCTTGCTGCGGCACGGCCACCTTGATCGCCTGGTCCAGCTGCGGCGCCTTGATGGCGGTGGGGGCATCGGCCTGGGCTTGCTGGCTGCTGCGTTGGGTCTGGTTCAGCGATTCCTGTTCCCGCGCCAGCGATTGGCGGCTTTGCGCCAGCTGTTCACTGTCGCGCTGTACCTGGTTCTGGCCTTGCTCGACCCGGCGTTGCGCCGTAGCCAGCGAGGCTTGCAAGTTGTTGACGGACGTTAGCGTGAGCACATTGTTCACCTTTGAAAGTATGTCCAGGCGTGCAGGAAAGGGAGGGAGCCCGGCCGATGCGCTGCGTCAGGCGCAATATGCCAAGCGGTGCTTTACCTGAATCAAGAGTAGGACAAATTCTCGCACACTTCCAGTCAATTATGTTTTCTTGATAATTTTATCGTGCGCTCCCTGCGTTACCGAGCCGGCATGTGGAGGCTGGCGCAGCACTTCAAAAAGTGAGTACCCGCTGTTGCTTTTAGCTCTGGTTTGTCTGCCACCACCGATGCCGCGCTGCGGAAAGGCAGGAAGTGCTCACATTTGAAACGTTGCTTTTTAAATAGTCAATATGTTGTTGTTTTTTTACTGGGTTTGCGCACGGTGATACGCGGCCTGTTTGGCGCTCTGGGCTATAATTGACGGTCAGAGTTGGTTTCTTTTGCCATACAGACAGGTAGTTAACATGAATCTCAAGAGCCTCGCAATTGCCCTCGGCATGTCGAAAACGACAGTCAGCAGGGCGTTGAACGGCTATCCGGAAGTCAATTCCCGCACCCGTGAAATCGTCCTGGCCGCCGCCAAGAAAGTCGGTTACCGGCCCAATCCGCTGGCGCGCAGCCTGGCCGTCGGCCGCACCAATGTGCTGGGCATGATCTATCCCCTGCTGCCCAGCGACCTGGGCGACAGCGTCTTTCTTTCCGTGGTCAATGGCATGTCGGACGCCGTCGAAGCGTCGAAGATGAGTTTGATCATCGCCCCCGTGTCGCCGCAGAACGAACAGCCGTCATATGAAACCATGGTGCGCGGGCGTCAGGTCGATGGTCTGGTGGTGGGCCGCACCAAGGTCGTCGACGAGCGCATCGCCTACCTGACGAAGGTGGGCTTTCCTTTTGTCGCGAATGGCCGCACGCGCATCGATGCGCCCTACGCGTACTTTGACTACGACAACGATACGGGCATTGACCTGGCTGTGTCGTTCCTGGCGGCGCATGGCCACCAGCGCATCGCCCTGCTGAGCGCGCCGCTGGAGCTGCATTTTGCCTACGAGCGCAAGGAAAGTTTTATCCGCTGCATGGCGCAAGCGGGCTTGCCGCTGGACCCCCAATATCTGCTCGACAATACTTTTGATCGCCGCAGCGGCTACCAGGCCATGCAGCAATTGCTGGCTTGTTCGCCCCGTCCCACGGCCGTCATCGTCGACAATCACCTCTCCGGCGTGGGCGTGGTGCGCGCGCTGATGGATGCGGGCATCGAGATCGGCAAGGAAATCTCCGTCATCGTCTGGGGCAATGTGGAAGATACCTTGATCGGCATCAACGTCACCACCATAGCCCAGCCCGACCTGCGCCGCGCCGGCGCCAAGATGGTCGAAATGCTGCAATCCCTGCTGGCCGGCACGCCGCCGGAACGGCTGCAGGAAATCTGGCAACCGGTGCTGTTGCCGGGGGCGACGGTGGGACGCTGCGTGGATTAGTCTCGGTTCAGGTCCAGTATGGAACGTATTCCGCGAATTTATTGCCGCTGGTGCTGTCTTTGCGTTTGATGCGTCCTGCCGCGACGGCATCGGCGATCAAGTTGGTGATTTGATTACGCTGGCGCTCGCTGACCTTGAAGCGCGTACGCAAGGTGGTGTTGGTCAATGTTTGACTGGAAAAATACTGCAGAACGGCATGTTGATAGCAAGCTTCCACCCGTTCGGCTTGCGCCATGTCGGCGAACTGTCTTGGCGCGTACAAGGTGACTTGGAAACCGTTTTCCAGTGGCGTGAAGACGACGGGTGGCATGCCGAACAACTCGACGGCCGAAACCACTTTTTGGAATCCCGTACCCCTTTCCTCGCAGATTCGATATTGGCGAAATTTAGATGCCAGCAATTCATTGCGTGACTCGGGTGTCGTACCGATCAGGCGGTCAAGGCGCTTGCTTGGAAGCAGTGCTCCCGGATTGGTGAAGGTAATGCGATCGTCGTAGATTTCTATGGTAGGCCCGGCACCCGTGACGTTAAAATCTTGGTGGATCAAGGCATTCGCGATTAATTCGCGTAGTGCAATTTCAGGGTAGAGGCTAACTTGCTCCCGCAGGGATTGCTGGATCACTTCCGAATGTGGCAAGACGCGCAGTAGGTAGCCGATCAAGCCTTCGAAACCCACCGCATAGCCTTTGTTACCGCGAACTTCGTCAATGGTATCGACTTTATTGGTGCCGCTATAACGGATGACTCGAATACGTTTACGACTGAGGTGCGTGAAGTGTTCCAACTCACGTGCTGCTGAGATACCACCGAAATGCGTAATATAGTAGCCACTGCCATCGGGAATAACCATATTTTCCTCTTCCAGCCAGCGCATCAGCTCAAAGCTGTCGTCAGGAATAGGGCGCTGCAAGAGTTTGGAAATGGTGGCTAGGTCAAGATGTTCGATGACTTCACTAGCAGAAAGCAGGGATGTCGTTCGTAATTCCTCCCAGCGCGGTGCATGGCTGTTGAGCATGAGTGCACCAACTTCTGATCGAGATGCCTTACGGCTTGTGCCACCCGATCTTATCCATGTTTCTTCAATACTCTTTCCCCTACGATGTGCGGGTTTGTCTGCTTGTTCGCGGATATAAATGAATAACAAAGGAATGGCGTCGTATTCGACTACTGCATGGTCAAGGATAAGAGGCGGCTCAACTGCATCTCGGCCCAGATTGGTCAGCTGCAAGATGGTTTCTTCAACTTGAGTTTGCTCAACTCCCGTCAGTGCGGCTCCAGCGTCGGCGATGCCATAGACCATATAGCCGCCATGCGGACAATTGGAGAAGGCAATCAAGTGTTCGATTAAACGCTTGGCGTTCTCAAGAACCAAGTGCAACACCTTTGTCCTGTAAGGTGTCGGCATGTCGAACAGCTATAAACATTTAACTACCCAAGAGAGGGCCGTGGTCATGACCATGCGCGATGACCA
>NZ_JBNYXT010000036.1:0-57928 GCF_051380795.1 Janthinobacterium leeuwenhoeki | reverse complement strand
AGTTTCGCTGCTGGACACCCAGCAGCGCTTCCAGCTTGTGAAATGAACCGCCGTATGCGGAACCGCACGTACGGTGGTGTGAGAGGGCGGCTGAGGTAACTCAGCCCCCTACTCGATGGCGTGTGGTTTTTTGAACGGGGATTCCATCGTCATACGGATGAAATATTGCCTTCGTATGATGTCGCCATCTGACGTTATCTGCGCTATTTAGATGCTTTTAATGTAAGTAAGCCGAACTTCGTGATATTTCATGCAAGATGCGAGTCTTGCCGTGACGCGTTGTTGTTGATTCAACCTGCATAGTGACCCTCTCCATGACCTACTCCCATACCCGCATCGCCCGCGCGGCGGCCCTGTTGTGTGCCATGAACGCCCTGTTCTCCACCCAGGCGCAAGCCCATGGCGATACGTCCGCCGCACCAGCTGCCGCCAGCGATTCCCTGGATGCACCGCAAGCGGTGATCGTCACCGGCACGCGCGGCAGCAATCGCACGCAGTTCGACACCATGGCGCCCGTGGATGTGTTCAACCGCGAAGATATTGGCGCCGTCGAATCATCGGACTTGAACGATGTGCTGGCGCAATTGGTTCCCTCGTATGTGGTGCAGCGCTTGCCGATGGCCGATGGGCAGGTCTTCGTGCGTCCAGCCACTCTGCGCGGCCTGTCGCCGGACCAGACCCTGGTGCTGATCAATGGCAAGCGCTTCCACCGTAGCGCCTTGCTGGGCGCGCGCGGCGCGCAAGCGCCGGACCTGGCGCAGATTCCCGTGTCCGCCATCAAGCGCATCGAAGTGCTGCGCGATGGCGCTTCGGCCCAGTACGGCTCCGACGCGATTGCCGGCGTGATCAACATCATCCTCGACGATACGCTGGGCACGGAGCTTTCCTTGCACCATTCGCAATATTCGGAAGGCGACGGCAAGGGCAAGGAGCTCAACCTGAAGACGGGCTTTGCGTTTGGCGAGACGGGCAAGGCGACGATTTTCGGTGCGCTGGCCCAGTCCGACCCCACCTCGCGCACGCGCCAGCGGGCGGACGCCATCGCCTTTCAGAATGCCCATCCGGAGCTGAAGGTGCCCAATCCCGTACAGCGCTGGGGCCAGCCTGAGCTCGATAGCAAGCGCATCGGCTTCAATGCCAGCATGGCCCTGTCCGACACGGTGGAACTGTACGGTTTCGGCCTGTTCAGCCGCAGCGACGGCACCTCGGACTTCAACTGGAGGAATCCCGACACCAGCACGGGCGCGTATAAAACCAGCAGCCTGTTCCCCGGCTGGGATTTGCGCAGCCTGTATCCGCTCGGTTTCAGCCCCAGTTATTCGAACGACCAGGATGACTTGCAACTGGTGGCCGGTGTGCGTGGTCGCTTCAACGAGCGCTTCGGCTGGGATGTCAGCGCTTCCTACGGCCGCAACCGCATCGACTATAACTTGGCCAATTCCATCAACGCCTCGATGGGGCCGACCAGCCCGACGTCCTTCTACCTGGGCCAGTTGTCGCAGGCGGAAAAGATTCTTAACGCCAACTTCAACTATGAATTGCCCGTGGCGTCCCTGCCGCAACCGGTCAATATCGCATTTGGCGCCGAGGCGCGTAACGAAACGTATGGGGTGAAGGCGGGCGATGCGGCGTCCTGGACGGTGGGGCCGGGCGCGGCCATTGGCCTGGACGCGAACGCGAACGGCGCACCGGGCTTCAGCGACCGCCAGGCGGGCAGTTGGGGCCAGGACAGCTATGCGGCCTACCTGGACGTGGAAGTGCCCGTCAGCAAGGCCCTGAGCCTGGGCGGCGCGGCCCGCTACGAGCATTTCTCGGAATTTGGCAGCACCGTCAACGGCAAGCTGTCGGCTCGCTATGCCTTGAGCGCGGACCTGGCCTTACGCGGCTCCTACTCGACGGGTTTCCGTGCGCCAACGCCCGGCCAGTCGAATACCAACAGCACGAATCAAGGCCTCGACACCAAGACCCTGCTGTTGTTTACCAGCGGCCGCCTGGCCAACAGCGACCCGCTGGCCATCCTGCTCGGTGCGCAGGCGCTGAAGCCGGAAAGATCGAAAAACCTGTCGCTGGGCTTTACGTGGAAGACAGCGGGCGGTTTTTCCGGTTCCGTCGACGTGTATGACATCAAGGTCAGCGACCGCTTCAGCACGTCCGCCGCGTTTGCCGTGCCCGCTGGCGTGGCCAACCCGCTGCGTTACACCTCGGTCAGTTATTTCACGAATGACTTCGACACCACCACGCGCGGCATCGATATCGTCGGCAGCCACCTGAGCCGTCTCGGCGACGGCAAGCTGAACCTGACCCTGGCCTACAACTACAACACGACGAAAGTCGATGGCGGCAAGTCCAGCCTGGTGACCAATCCGGCCCAGCGCCAGGTGTTCGAGGAGCGCCTGCCGCGCCAGAAAGCCACCATCAGCGGCAACTATGACCTGGGCAACTGGAATACCCTGGCCCGCGTGCGCTATTACGGCGCTTGGACGGACAATTCCGGCAATGCGACGGGCGATATCTTCCAGCGCTTTGGCGCCATGCAATTTCTTGACCTGGCGGCCAGCTACAAGATCAGCGACAAGCAGTCCGTGCGCGTGGGGATCGACAACGTGCTGGACAAATATCCCGATGAAGCAAGCTTCCAGGCCAGCCGCGGTCTGATCTATTCGCGCAATGCGCCGTACGACACGGACGGGCGCAAGCTATACGTCGAGTATAAAGTGAAATTTTAAGGGGAGATGATGATGAATCCACAACGCCGCGCCTTGTTGCGCGCGGGTTCGCTGGCGGCTGCGCTGCCCTTGACGGCGGGCGCAGGATCGGCGGCGGCAGCGTCCGTCTTGCCGGCGCGTTTACCCGCAGTACCGGCCGGCACCACGCCGGAGATGCTGGCCAGCAATCAGGCTTACTGGCAGGCCGTGGCCGCACAATACGACACGACCGATGCCGTCGTGCAACTGGACAACGCCTTCTGGGGTTCGATGGCCAGGCCGGTGCTGCGTCATTATGAGCAGCAATTGAGCATGGTCAACCGCGACAACGCCTGGTATGCGCGCATGCGCTTCCCGGCCGATTTCGAGGCGGCGCGCGCGGCGGCGGCCAGGGCGCTGGGCGTGGCTACCGATGAAATCGTGCTGACGCGGGGCGCCACGGAAGCGCTACAAGTCTTGATCGCTGGCTACAACTGCCTTCAGCCGGGCGATACGGTGCTGTACGCGGATATTGATTACGACAATATGATTACCGTCACGCGCTGGCTGCAGCAGCGGCGCGGCGCCCAGGTGGTGTCGATTGACATCCCGGAACCATTTACGCATGACAATGTGCTTGCTGCCTATATTGCCGCCATGGAACGTTATCCGACCCTGAAACTGATGCTGCTCACGCATGTCAATCACCGCAACGGCATGGTCTTGCCGGTGGCCGAGATCAGCCGCCTGGCGCGCGAGAGGGGCATCGATGTCATCGTCGATACGGCGCACGGCTTTGGCCAGCTGGACATGACGATTCCTGAGCTGCAGGCGGACTTTGCCGGCATCAACCTGCATAAATGGATAGGCGCGCCCGTGGGCGTGGGCGCTGCCTACATCAAGCGGGGCAGGGTGGCCGATATCGACCCGTACATGGGGGAGCTGGGTGGGGGCAAGGCGGGCGAGGATATCCGCACCCGCGTGCACACGGGCACGGTGAATTTCGCCGCCTACCTGAGCCTGCCGACGGCGCTGGACTTGCACGCGCAGATCGGCGTGGCCAACAAGCAGGCGCGGCTGCGGCTGCTGCGCAACCGCTGGGTCGAAGCGGCACGTGGCATCGATGGCATCGAAGTGCTGGCGTCCAGCGACCCGCGCCTGACGAGCGCTATCGCCTCGTTCCGCTTAAAGGGCAAGACCAGCGTGGCGGACAATTTTGCCTTGTCGAAAAAACTGGTGCAGGAACACGGCATCTTTGCCGTGCCGCGCGACGGTCTGGCCAGCGGCGCGTGCGTGCGCGTCACGCCGGGCATCTTTACGCCCGAGTCGCATCTGGACAAGCTGGTCGATGCCCTGCGCAAGGTGGCTAAGGGCTGAGTTTGCTTCGGCAGGGGATGGTCTCAGTACTCTTCCCACTCGGCATCGGCGACCACGGCCAGTGCACCCGCCTTGCCTGCTTTCTTGGCGGGCGCTGCAGTGGCTGTGACGCGTGTCGTGGCGGCAAGCCTCGCAGGCGCGCGTGCCGGGGCGCGGATGGCTAGAACCTGCACCGGTGGCAGCGCTTGCATACCGTCGAGCTTGAATACGCTGACGGCTTCGGCCAGGAT
The DNA here is from genome assembly GCF_051380795.1 of Janthinobacterium leeuwenhoeki. Classification (NCBI taxonomy): domain Bacteria; kingdom Pseudomonadati; phylum Pseudomonadota; class Betaproteobacteria; order Burkholderiales; family Oxalobacteraceae; genus Janthinobacterium; species Janthinobacterium leeuwenhoeki. Next base: position 53,637 of record NZ_JBNYXT010000036.1, on the reverse strand, counting down.
GCCGGCTTGCTCCTGCAGCGCTTCTGACGCGGCCGCCGCCTCTTCCACGAGGGCTGCATTTTGCTGTGTCACGGCATCCATTTCCGTGATGGCCTGGTTGATTTGCTCGATGCCCGCTTCCTGCTCGTTGCTGGCAGACGTGATCTCGGCCATGATGTCCGTGACGCGCCGCACGCTGCTGACGATCTCCTCCATGGTACTGCCCGCCTGGTTCACCAGGGTGCTGCCCAGATTGACCTGGTGCACGGAATCGCCGATGAGGATCTTGATTTCCTTGGCGGCGGAGGCGGAGCGGTGAGCCAGGTTGCGCACTTCCGTGGCGACGACGGCAAAGCCCCGTCCCTGTTCGCCCGCCCTGGCCGCTTCCACGGCTGCATTCAGGGCCAGGATATTGGTCTGGAAGGCAATGCCGTCGATGACACCGATGATGTCGACGATTTTTTTCGACGAGGCATTGATGGAATCCATGGTCGTGATCACTTCCGCCACCACTTGGCCGCCCTTGCTGGCCACGCTGGAGGCCGATTGCGCCATCTGGTTGGCCTGGCGTGCATTTTCGCCATTCTGCTTGACGGTCGACGTCAGTTCCTCCATCGACGATGCCGTTTCTTCCAGCGAGCTGGCCTGTTGCTCCGTGCGCGAAGACAAGTCCATATTGCCGGAGGCGATTTCACGCGAGCCATGGGCGATGGCATCCGTGCCATGGCGCACGCGGGCCACGATGCCTTGAAGGTTGTTGTTCATCTCTTTCAGGGCGCGCAGCAGCATGCCCGTTTCATCGGTGCCGCGCGCGTCGATGCTGCCCGACAAGTCGCCGGCCGCCACCCGTTGCGCCACCTTGACGGCTTCGCCGATGGGCCGGCTGATGGAGCGGCTGATCAGGATGGCCAGCGCGAGGGCAATGAGCGTCGCGGCGATGGACAGCGACAGGGTCAGGATGATGGCCAGGCGCCCGTCGGCGAGGGCTTGCTTGCCTTCCGTTTCCATCAGCGATTCCTGGAAGCTGGCCATGGCTGCCAGTGCCGTCAGGAATTTTTCTTGCGGATAACGCAGCTGCGTCAGCAGGAAGATGCCTGCCGTTTCGGTTTTCCCTTCTTGCAACAGCTTGATATTCGCATCGCGCGTCTTGCCATAGCTTTCGCGGCTGATCATCGCGGCCTGGAGTAGTTCCTGGCCCTCGGGCGTGTTGACCAGGGTTTTCAGGCGCGTCAGCAGTCCCAGGTTCTTTTTGATCGATGCCTGAATCTTGGCCAAGGAACTGCTGACTTCGTCGGCATCGTTGGCGCCGATGATGGCGATGCTCAAGAGGCGGGCCTGGACATTGACCTCCGACTGTATCGTATTGGACAGCATGACCTTGACATAGCGGTCATTGAGGATTTTTTCCGTCGTGGCATTGATGTTGCGGATGCGGCTCACTGAAACAAATGCCACCATGGCAAGCAGGACAATGATCAAGCCGAAACTGAAGGCCAGGCGGGTACTGATTTTAAACTGAGACATAGGGAATCCATTCTTGGCGACATGCGGGAAGCGCCCGGCACCATGTGAGCACGAGCCAGCCAGATGGGCAGGGTGCGGCACGATGCTGAGGCGGTCGTTTTTTCGTGCAGAAAGCTAGCTCGGCAGGTATGGGGCTGTGTGATGCCAAGGACAATGCCGTGGATGCGCCAGCCAGATCGCCGGTGGGGGCGTGGCGGCCTGGCAGGCGGCGTATTTTTGCTGGGCTGTGCAGCGTGGCACGGCCCGATTCTGTTATTGAGTGTAGGACGATAATTTCTGGCAGGCAAGAAGTTCGGAAAGAAAACGACTCGGCCAACAACGCTTGTCGTGCGGGCATAAAAAATGCCCCGGCGTGCGGGGCATGGGATCAAGCAGGCCGGTCCGGCCCTGGCGCTCAGGCGCGCAAGGTGGACAGGATAGCTTGCAGCACGGCCGCGCCCAGGGCGGCGCTGCGGGCGCCGCTCCAGCCCGTTTGCGGGTCGGGATCGTTGGCGTTGTCCTTGAACGGCAGTTCCAGGGTCAGCGACAGGCAGCCGAAGGCGTGCGTGATGTGGGGCGAACCCATGGTCAGCACTTCCGGTGTGAATGGGCCGTCTTCATAGCCGTGCTCATCCTGGAAGTCGGGGCTGGCCACCTTGAAGTCGGCGATGAAGCGGTCTTGCTCGGCCTTCTGTGTTGGCGTGAAATTTTCCAGCGCGTCGCTGCCGGCCACGAAGACGTAAGGCAAGCCTTCGTCGCCATGCACGTCGAGGAACAGGTCGCAGCCGATTTCATGCATTTTTTGTTTCACCAGGAACACTTCCGGGCTGCGCTCCATGGTCGGCGTCATCCATTCGCGGTTCAGGTTGGCGCCGGCCGCGTTGGTGCGCAGGTTGCCATGCACGGAACCGTCCGGATTCATGTTCGGCACCACGTAGAAGACGGCGTCCTGCAGGCACTGGCGGGCAAACGGATTGGCCTGGTCCAGCAGCGCTTCGAGCATGCCTTCGACAAACCATTCAGCCATCGTTTCACCGGGATGCTGGCGTGCGATGACCCAAACTTTTTTCTCGGCATCGGCGTCGCCGACCACCAGCAGATTCATGTCGCGGCCTTCCACGGTGCTGCCCAGGTCGATCAGGCGCACCAGCGGCGACGCTTGCGCGCTGTCGATCAGGGCCAGGTGGCGGTCCCATGGATACGGTTCGAAGTAGGCGTAGTACACGCTTTCTTCTTCCGGCGTGTGTTCGATGGTCATCACGGCGCCGTCAAAGCTGGTGGGCACGCGGAACCAGGTTTCGCGGTCGTAGCTGGCCACGGCCTGGTAGTCTTTCCAGCCGTCCGGGTAGGCCGACTTGCCTGCATTCATGAAGCGGATCGTGCACGCCTCGCCTTGCGCGCCTTGCAGGCGGAAGTAAAACCACTGCGTGATGTCGGCGTGGGAATCCTTGCGGATGTTCAACTCGATGGATAGTGCATCGTCGGCGCGCAGCACCTCGATCGCGCCGGCGTCGAATTGCTGGCTGATTTTAATGGTCATGAGTGTTCCTGATAAAAACGTATGGGTTTTGCATCGTGTGCAATGGCGCGATGATACCTGTTTTGCGGTGCTCTTTGTGCTGGCGCAAACGACGACGCACGTGCTTTGCTAACGTGGAAGCTCCGACACGGGGAGATCATCATGGATGACAATGGCAAGCACATACGCGAACTGGAAAAAAAAGTCAGCGCCCTCAGCGACGCTCTGGCGCACCTGGGCAAGGGCACGACCTTGCAGGAATTACTGCGCATCCTGCGTTTTCCCGGCTATACGACGCCGGCCGAATTGACCTTCAACGTCGCCATCCTCGACACCATGCTGGTGCAGGCCAATGCGCTGGAAAAGCTGGGGCAGGATTTGTTGGCGGGGGCGAAGCAAGTCGTCGCCAAGTAATGGAAGTTTGATAACGACGCTTGCTGAACGCCTGAAAAATGTTCAGGGCAAGGCGCGGGGCCGCAGGCAGTACGAATGTACGCCCAGGCCCTGCAACGCCGCCATGGACGTTTTGTCAGGTGTTCAGGCCGCCGAAACGTTCGTAGAACCAGGGCTCCACATCCGGCGCCTGCGCATCCTCGCACCGCAATGTGGCCAGGATATGTTCCTCTGCCGCCGCATACGTGAGGCGGTACAGGTCGCGCGCCAGCGCATAGGCTTGCGTGCCGGGCCACGGTTCGGGCAACAGTTCGACGGGCAGTTGAGGGTCGTGCAATTGTACGCGGCGGTAGGCGTGCGTCAGCAGCGAGCGGATGACGAAGGCTTGCTCGGCATCGAACACGGGCTCTTCTTGCAGCAGGGTCAACAGCGGCTGGAAGCTGGCGATGAATTTTTCGTAGCCGGCCATCACTTCCGACAAATCCCAGCAGTCGCCCACCATGTCGCGCAGGGGGCGCGTGCTGACGCCCGGCAATTCCGTTGTGTGGCAGACGTAGAGCTTGCCCTGCACCTCGTTGCGCACGAGGATATCTTCCAGCGCCTCCGCATTGCTGGCCGGGTGACCAAAGATGCCGGGAGAAATCAAGCCATAGCCCGCCCACAATAATTCCTTGCGTAGCGCACCCCGCTCCGCGGCACCGATGCTGCCGGCCGGCCCGATCACCAGGGTCCAGCTGCCATCCCAGTGCACAACCAGCGGCGCATAGATGCGGCGATAGGCGCGTTCGAAGCGGGCCAGCGCCTCCGGGCGTATCGTATAAGCACTGCGGCGGCCGTCGCGCTGCGAGCTGAGCCAGCCTTCCTGCGCCAGACGGAACACGCTGGTGCGCAATAAACGGTCATTGACGCCGAATGGTGCCAGCAGTTCGATCAGGCTGCCCAGCCAGATGGCGCCGCCGCGCGGCACGATGGCGTCGCCAAAGATGGTCATCACCAGGGACTTCGAGCGCGGTGGGTCGCTTTCCAGGAAATCGGCTATCCATGCCGTGCAGCGGGTGTTCTTCATGTGGTTCCGGTCTGGCCGTGTTGCGGTCGGTTCAATAAAAGCAGCAGTTTACTTGGCTGCGCGGGTAGCGCGGCAATAATTTGCCGGAAGCGCGGGTGGCACTTCGCAGTGTTTTCTCATCAGCAATATCATACGCACAAAAAAGCCGCACAAGATACGAATTTTTAAAATGATTCACATCAAGTGTATGCAAATAGATTTTTGTATCGTATTATCTGTTCATCGCACCGCGTTGCTGCGCAAAATCAAAGACATGGGAGACAGATCATGTACGCACAAATGGTTGAAACCGGCCTAAAGAACGTCCGTTCCATCGACGACATGGGCCAGGAAGAGCGCGCTTTCCAGGCGCGCATCGACGAAGGCATCAAGATCGAGGCCAAGGACTGGATGCCGGACGCCTACCGCAAGACCCTGATCCGCCAGATTTCGCAGCACGCGCACTCGGAAATCGTCGGTCAATTGCCTGAAGGTAACTGGGTCACGCGCGCGCCTACCCTGAAACGCAAGTCCATCCTGCTGGCGAAGATCCAGGATGAAGCGGGCCACGGCCTGTACCTGTATAGCGCTGCAGAAACCCTGGGCGTGTCGCGCGACGACTTGCTGGCAGCCTTGCACTCGGGCAAAGCCAAGTATTCCAGCATCTTTAACTATCCCACCTTGTCGTGGGCCGACATGGGCGCCATCGGCTGGCTGGTCGACGGCTCCGCCATCATCAACCAGATTCCCCTGTGCCGCTGCTCGTATGGTCCGTATGCGCGCGCCATGATCCGCGTCTGCAAGGAAGAGTCGTTCCATGCGCGCCAGGGCTACGACATCATGATGTCGCTGTGCAAGGGCACGCCCGAGCAGAAAGCCATGGCGCAGGATGCCTTGAACCGCTGGTGGTGGCCGTCCCTGATGATGTTCGGTCCGTCCGACGCCGCTTCCGTCAACAGCGCCCAATCGGCGCAATGGCGCATCAAGCTGTTCTCGAACGATGAATTGCGCCAGCGCATGGTCGATCAGACCGTGCCGCAAATCGAATATCTGGGCCTGACCGTGCCCGATCCCGACCTGAAGTTCAATGCAGAAACGGGGCATTATGAATTCGGCGAGATCGACTGGTCCGAGTTCAACAATGTCTTGAAGGGCAATGGCCCGTGCAACCGCGAACGTTTGCAAACACGCGTGAAAGCCTATGAAGACGGTGCATGGTTCCGCGATGCCTTGCTCGCCTACGCAGACAAGCAAGCCGCTAGCAAAGCGGCAGCCTGAATATCAATAAGACAGATAGGGGATAGCAACATGAGCAAAGAATGGCCATTGTGGGAAGTTTTCATCCGCAGCCAGCACGGCCTGGCGCACAAGCATGTGGGTAGCCTGCACGCTTCCGACGCCACCATGGCGGTCAACCATGCGCGCGACGTCTACACGCGCCGCAATGAAGGCGTGAGCATCTGGGTGGTACGCGCGGCCGATATCGTCGCCAGCAGCCCGGGCGACAAGGGTGCCCTGTTCGAGCCATCGAACAGCAAGGTGTACCGCCATCCCACCTTCTTCCCGATGCCGGAAGAAGTCAAGAACCTGTGATGGGAGCGCCTGCAATGGATGACAAGGTCACTCAACAAAAGTTCGATTACCTCCTGCGCCTGGGCGACAACGCCTTGATCCTCAGCCAGCAGCTGTCGCAGCTGTGCGGCAAGGGCCCGGCGCTGGAAGAAGACATGGCGCTGACCAACGTGGCGCTGGACTTGCTGGGCCAGACGCGCTTGTGGTTCAGCTATGCGGCCGAACTGGAAAACGCGGGCCGCGACGAAGATGACATCGCCTTTTTGCGCGATGCCCACGACTTCAAGAACTGCCTGCTGGTGGAACAGCCGAACGGCAATTACGCCGACACCATGATGCGCCAGTTCTTCTTCGACAGCTGGCACTACTTCCAGCTGCTGGAGCTGACAAAATCGACGGATGCGCGCATCGTCGAAGTGGCGCAAAAATCGATCAAGGAAGTCACTTACCACTTGCGCCGCAGCGGCGACCTGATCGTGCGCCTTGGTGATGGCACGGCGGACAGCCACGCCAAGACGCAGGCTGCCGCCGACAAGCTGTGGATGTACACGGGCGAGATGTTCAAGTATGACGCCGTCGACCAGGCCATGCTTGCCGCCGGCATCGCGCCGCCATCGGACGTGCTGCGCCGGGCTTTCCTCGAACACGTGGCCGAGATTTTCGCCGAAGCGACGCTTGTCATGCCGGCGCCCGACGCCTGGATGCAAAAGGGCGGCAAGCAGGGCACGCACACGGAACACCTGGGTTTCATTTTGGCCGAAATGCAGTTCCTGCAGCGCGCCTATCCCGGGGCGGAGTGGTAATGAACACGGCCACGGCAGCGCTGGATGCCGCCCAGGTCTGGGCCTGGCTGGGCGACGTGCCGGACCCGGAAATTCCCGTCATTTCGGTGGTGGACCTGGGTATCGTGCGCGCCGTCGAAGTCACGGATGGCGATGCGTGCATCGTGACGATCACGCCCACGTATTCGGGCTGCCCGGCCATGCAGGTGATCGCCGACGCCGTCACGGAGGCCTTGCGCAGCCATGGCGTGGCCAAGGTGACCCTGGTGAACCAGCTGGCGCCCGCCTGGACCACGGACTGGATGAGCGAAGCGGGCAAGGCCAAGCTGAAAGGCTATGGCATCGCCCCGCCGCAGCAGCAGGTGATCGACATCAGCGGCCTTCGTAGCGGAACAGCGGGCGGGGTCAAGCGCCAGGCGATGCCAAAGCTGGACGTGATCTGTCCGAACTGCGGTTCCACGCATACGCAGCTGACCAGCCAGTTCGGCTCCACGCCGTGCAAGGCCCTGTACAAATGCCTGGCTTGCCGCGAACCGTTTGACTACTTCAAGTGCCACTAAAAAAATCAGGCACACGTTCCGAAGAAACTGGAGATGAAGCATGAGTAAATTTTATCCGCTGTGCGTATCGAACGTGCGCAACGAAACGCGCGACACCATCGCCGTCACGTTCGACGTGCCAGCCGACCTGCAGCAGCAGTTCCGCTTCCAGCAGGGCCAGCACCTGACCCTGCGCGCCAATATCAATGCGGAAGACGTGCGTCGCTCGTATTCCATCTGTTCGGCGGTGCAGGACGGCACGCTGCGCGTGGCCATCAAGCGCGCGCCCGGCGGCGCCTTTTCCACTTGGGCGAATGACACCCTGAAAGCTGGCGCCACCATCGAGGTGATGCCGCCCATGGGCCACTTCAACGTGCCGCTCGACTGCGTCAACCGCAAGCACTACCTGGCGTTTGCGGCCGGCAGCGGCATCACGCCCATCCTCTCCATCATCAAGACGACCCTGCTGACGGAACCCCTGAGCCGCTTTACCCTGTTCTACGGCAACCGCGCCTCGTCGTCCGTCATCTTCAAGGAAGAATTGACGGACTTGAAGGATGTGTACCTGGAGCGCCTGAACCTGGTCTATGTGATGAGCCGCGAGCAGCAGGATATCGAATTGTTCAACGGCCGCATCACGCAGGAAAAATGCGAGCAGTTCCTGCAGCACTGGATCCGTGTCGAAGACTACGACAACGCCTTCATCTGCGGTCCGGAAGACATGATGCTGGGCGTCTCCTCCGCCCTGCAGGCGGCCGGCATGCCGAAGCAAAATATCAAGATCGAACTGTTCGCCGCCAGCATCCCGAAAAACTTTCATAAGCCGCGCGCGCAGCTCGATGCGGGCGCCGTGAAGGAAACGGAAGTGACCGTCATCATGGATGGCAACCACACCACCTTCACGATGGACAAGGACAAGGAATCGATCCTCGATGCGGGGCTGCGTCAGGGCATCGACATGCGCTACTCGTGCAAGGGCGGCGTGTGCTCGACCTGCCGCTGCAAGATCCTCGATGGCAAGGTCGAAATGGACGTCAACTACGCGCTGGAAGACTATGAAGTAGCGCGCGGCTTCGTCCTCAGCTGTCAGAGTTTCCCGCTCACCGACAAGGTCGTGGTCGACTTCGACCAGGCCGAATAACATCAGACCCCAAGCGAGGACTGGGGTCGGACCTTAAGGTCCGACCCCGGCACTTGTCCTTGGGTTGATAACTAAAAAACCAAGACACGTCATGAGCTACCAAAACATCCTCTTCACCATCGAGCAGGGCATCGCCACCCTGACCCTGAACCGCCCCGACAAGCTCAACAGTTTTACGCAAGCCATGCACGAGGAGGTGCGTGACGCGATAGCGAAAGTGAACGCCGACAGTGCCGTGCGCGTGTTCGTGCTGACGGGCGCGGGCCGCGGCTTTTGCGCGGGCCAGGATTTGTCCGACCGCGCCGTGGAACCCGGCTCGAAGGGCGTGGACCTGGGCGAGTCGGTGGAAAAGAACTATGCGCCGCTGGTGCTGGCCTTGAAGGCCTTGCCGATGCCCGTGATTTGCGCCGTCAACGGCGTGGCCGCCGGCGCGGGCGCCAACCTGGCGCTGGCCTGCGACATCGTTATCGCCGGCAAGTCGGCCAGTTTCGTGGAAGTGTTCTGCAAACTGGGCCTGATCCCGGACACGGGCGGCACCTTCTTCCTGCCGCGCCTGATCGGTTCGGCGCGCGCCATGGGCCTGGCCATGCTGGGCGAAAAACTGACGGCGGAAAAAGCGGAAGACTGGGGCTTGATCTGGAAATGCGTGGACGACGCCCAGTTGGCGGAAGAAACGCGCAAGCTGGCCGTGCACTTTTCCACGGCGCCGACCAAGGGCCTGGCCTATACCAAGCAGGCGCTGGCCGCCAGCGGCGCCAATACCCTGCCGCAGCAGCTGGCGCTGGAAGCGCGCATGATGAGCGAACTCGGTAACAGCGACGATTACCGCGAAGGCGTGGCCGCCTTCATGGAAAAGCGCGCACCGCAATTCAAGGGACATTGATATGACCGCATTGGCAAACAACAGTATCGTCGCCGTCATCGGCAGCGGCGCCATGGGCGCCGGTATCGCACAGGTGGCGGCGGCTGCCGGTTACCGGGTAAAACTGTACGACACGCGCGCGGAAGCTGTGAGCAAGGCATTGCTCGATATTGGCAAGATGTACGCAAAGCTGGCGGAAAAGGGCCGCATGACGGTGGACGAAGCGGCCGCCGCCACGGCGCGCCTGCAGGCTGCCGGCAGCCTGGCCGACGTTGCAGATGCCGCGCTGGTGGTGGAAGCCATCGTGGAAAACCTCGACGTCAAGCGCGGCCTGTTCGCCGAACTGGAAGCTGTGGTCAGCGACGACTGCATCCTGGCGACGAACACCTCGTCGATTTCCGTGACGGCCATCGCCGCCAAGCTGCGCCGCCCGGAACGCCTGGTCGGCATGCACTTCTTCAACCCGGTTCCCTTGATGGCGCTGGTGGAAGTGATCAGTGGCCTGGCTACCAGCGAGCAAGTCGCCGCCACCGTGTATGACACGTCGATTGCCTGGGGCAAGAATCCCGTGCATGCGAAATCGACGCCCGGCTTCATCGTCAACCGTGTCGCGCGTCCGTTTTACGCGGAAGGCTGGCGCCTGTTGAACGAACAGGCGGGCGATGCCGCCACCATCGACGCCGTGCTGCGCGAAGCAGGCGGTTTCCGCATGGGCCCCTTCGAGCTCATGGACCTGATTGGCCACGACGTGAATTTCTCCGTCACGCAATCCGTGTTCGGCGCCTATTTCAACGACCCGCGCTTCACGCCGTCCGTGCTGCAGCAGGAAATGGTCAACGCCGGTTTCCTGGGTCGCAAATCGGGCCGTGGCTTTTACCAGTATCACGAAGGCGCGCCTGCCCCCGTGGCGAAGGAGGAAAGCGCGCAACCGAAGCCGGAATTTGTTGCCCTGTCGGCGGCCATCGGCGGCGATGGCCGTGGCCACAGCGGCGTCATTCGCAGCCTGGTGCAGCGCCTGGAGCAGGCGGGCATCAACGTGAGCCGCCGCGTGATGCAGGAAGGCCAGACACACGACGAGGCGCCCGCCCTGCATTGCCATGGCGCCGCGATTTATCTGACCGATGGGCGCAGCGCTACCCAGCGCGCGCACGATAACCAGCATCCGGACACGGTGCTGTTCGACCTGGCGCTCGATTACGCCGGGGCAAAACGCATCGCCGTGGCGCGTGCCGACCAGTGCAGCGATGCCGCCTATGTGGCCGTCGTCGGCCTGTTCCAGGCGGCCGGTTTCATCGTCACGCGCCTGGACGACGTGCCTGGCCTGGCCGTCATGCGCACGGTCGCCATGCTGGCCAACGAGGCAGCCGATGCTGTCAACCAGGGCGTGTGCACGGTGGCTGCCGCCGATATCGCCATGCAGAAGGGCGTCAACTATCCGCGCGGACCGCTGGCCTGGGCCGATGCGGTGGGCATTCAACACATCGTGACCGTGCTGCACCACCTGGCGCATGGCTATGGCGAAGACCGCTACCGTGTTTCGCCGCTGCTGCGCCGCAAACTTGCCACTGGAGCGACGTTTCATGCCGAATGAAGATCACAACATGACTGCACAAGCATTGGCCGAAGCAGCCGCCGCTTCCATGCTGTCGCGCGACAACGCCACGGCTGCCATGGGCATCGCCCTGGCCGAGGTGGGCCCCGGCCATGCGCGCATGACGATGACGGTGCGCGCCGACATGCTCAACGGACACCAGACCTGCCACGGCGGTTTCATCTTCGCCCTGGCCGACAGTGCCTTCGCGTTTGCCTGCAATAGCTACAACATGAACACGGTCGGCGCCGGCTGCACCATCGATTACCTGGCGCCGGGCCGCGAGGGCGACGTGCTGACGGCGCACGCCGTCGAACAGGCGCTGGCCGGCAAGAGCGGCGTCTACGACGTCAAGGTCAGCAACCAGGAAGGGCGCGCCATCGCGCTTTTCCGCGGCAAGTCGATCCGCGTGGCCGGTGAAGTCATTAGCGGGTGAAGTGACAAGAGCAGCTTTGAACTGCCGCAGCTGATTTGAAAAGTTAAAGAACCAATTAGGAGACAATGATGGTCCAACGCTATCCCGCCCCGAATGACCTGGAGCCGATCGAACGCGCCAGCAAGGATGAACTGCAGGCGCTGCAGCTCGAACGCATGAAATGGACGCTCAAGCACGCGTATGACAACGTGCCCCATTACCGTGCCGCTTTTGACGCAGCGGGCGTGCATCCGGACGACCTGAAGTCGCTGTCCGACTTGTCGAAATTCCCGTTCACCGATAAAAAAGTCTTGCGCGATAATTATCCGTTTGGCCTGTTTGCCGTGCCGCGCGAGCAAGTGGTGCGCATCCACGCGTCCAGCGGCACCACGGGAAAGGCCACGGTGGTCGGCTACACGCAGAACGATATCGATACCTGGGCCAATGTGGTGGCGCGTTCGATCCGCGCCGGCGGCGGTCGCGCGGGCGACATGGTGCATATCTCCTACGGCTATGGCCTGTTCACGGGCGGCCTGGGCGCGCATTACGGCGCCGAGCGCCTGGGCTGCACCGTCATTCCGATGTCCGGCGGGCAGACGGAAAAGCAGGTGCAACTGATCCAGGATTTCAAGCCGTCTATCATCATGGTCACGCCATCGTACATGCTCAACATCATCGAGGAATTCACGCGCCAGGGCCTCGACCCGGCCGAATCGTCGCTGAAGGTGGGCATCTTCGGCGCCGAGCCGTGGACGGACGCCATGCGTTCGGAAATCGAGGCGCGCGCCGGCATCGACGCCGTCGATATCTATGGCCTGTCCGAAGTGATGGGCCCTGGCGTGGCGTCCGAATGCATCGAGAGCAAGGACGGTCCCGTCATCTGGGAAGATCATTTTTACCCGGAAATCATCGACCCCGAAACGGGCGAAGTGCTGCCGGACGGCGCAGAGGGCGAGCTGGTGTTTACCTCGCTGTCGAAAGAAGCGCTGCCCATCATCCGCTACCGCACGCGCGACCTGACCCGCTTGTTGCCACCGACCTCGCGCTCGATGCGCCGCATCGGCAAGATCACGGGCCGTTCGGACGACATGCTGATCATCCGCGGCGTAAACGTCTTCCCCACGCAGATCGAAGAGCTGATCCTCAAAATGCCGAAGCTGGCGCCGCAATACCAGCTGGTGGTCACGCGCGACGGCCATCTCGACAAGCTCGAAGTGGTGGCCGAGCTGCGCCTCGACCTGACGTCCACCATCTCGGCCAGTGAAACGGACGCCCTGGCGCGCGAGCTGGAACACCGCATCAAGACGCACGTGGGCGTGAGCACGCGCGTGCGCCTGGTGGCCGCTGCCGGCATCGAACGCACCCTGACGGGCAAGGCCCGCCGCGTGGTTGACCAGCGCCCGAAGATTTTCTCCTGATAGCCCGAACAAGGAAGCCAATATGAACGAAGCCTTTATCTGTGACGCCGTACGCACTCCCTTTGGCCGCTATGGCGGCGCGCTGGCCAGCGTGCGCGCGGACGACCTGGGCGCGCTGCCGATTGCCGCGCTGATCGCCCGCAACCCGTCCGTCGACTGGTCCGCCATCGACGACGTGTTCTACGGCTGCGCCAACCAGGCGGGCGAAGACAACCGCAACGTGGGCCGCATGGCCGCGTTGCTGGCCGGCTTGCCGGCCGACGTGCCCGCCAATACCATCAACCGCCTGTGCGGTTCCAGTCTGGACGCCGTGGGTATGGCTGCCCGCTCCATCAAGGCGGGCGAGGCGGAACTGATCATCGCCGGCGGCGTGGAAAGCATGACGCGCGCGCCTTTCGTGATGGGCAAGGCCGACAGCGCCTTCTCGCGCGCGGCGAAAATCGAAGATACGACCCTGGGCTGGCGCTTCGTCAACGGCAAGATGAAAACGCAGTACGGCATCGATACCATGCCGGAAACGGCGGAAAACGTGGCCGTGGAATTTGGCATCAGTCGCGCCGATCAGGATGGTCTGGCCTTGCGCAGCCAGCAGCGCTGGGCCGCCGCCCATGCGGCCGGCGTCTTCGAGCGTGAAATCGTGCCTGTCGCCGTGCCGCAGAAAAAAGGCGAACCGAAGATGGTGACGATGGACGAACATCCACGTCCGGATACCTCCATCGAGATGCTGGCGAAACTCAAGGGCGTCGTGAAAGTGGATGGCAGCGTCACGGCCGGCAATGCCTCGGGCTTGAACGATGGCGCCTGCGCCATCCTGCTGGCGTCGGCCGCCGCTGTCGATAAATACAAATTGACGCCGCGCGCAAAAGTGCTGGGCATGGCCACGGCCGGTCTGGCGCCGCGCATCATGGGTTTTGGCCCGTCGCCCGCCTCGCGCAAGGTGCTGGCGCAGACAGGATTGACCATCGAGCAGATGGATGTGATCGAACTCAATGAAGCGTTTGCCGCGCAAGCCCTGGCCGTGACGCGCGACCTGGGCCTGGCGGACGATGCGGCCCACGTGAATCCGAATGGCGGCGCGATTGCCATCGGCCATCCGCTGGGCGCATCGGGTGCGCGTCTGGTGATGGCAGCCCTGAACCAGCTGGAACGCACAGGCGGGCGCTATGCGCTGTGCACCATGTGCATCGGCGTGGGGCAGGGGATTGCTGTAGTGATTGAACGCGTATAAAAAGTAAAAACTAAAAAGGCGCAGGCTTGTAAAAATAGCGCCAACCATACATTGACCGTAGTGCCAACCTGGTGGAGACCATAATGATTGCCAATATCTTCAAGAAAACCCTGATCGCCGGCGTGCTGGCCATGTCCGCCGCGGGCGCGTATGCGGCCGATAACATCAAGATCGGTTCCGTGCTGTCCGTCACGGGACCGGCCGCCTTCCTGGGCGACCCTGAACTGAAAACCCTGCAGCTGTATATCGAGAAGATCAACGCGGCCGGCGGCGTCCTGGGGCGCAAGCTGGAGCTGGTGCATTACGACGATGGCAGCGATGCGGCCAAGGCCAACGGCTTTACCAAGCGTCTGATCGAGTCGGACAAGGTCGACGTGCTGATTGGCGGCACCACCACCGGCGCGACGATGGCGATGGCGCCGCTGGTGGAGCGCGCCAGCATGCCGTTCATCTCGCTGGCGGGCGCCGTGGTCATCATCGACCCGGTCAAGAAATGGGTGTTCAAGACGCCGCATACGGATCGCATGGCGGCCGAGAAGGTGTTTGAGGACATGAAGAAGCGCGGCATCAGCAAGGTGGGCCTGCTGTCGGAAACGAGCGGCTTTGGCGCTTCGGGCCGCAAGGAGTCGCAGGTCGTCGCCTCGAAATATGGCATCACGCTGGTGGCCGATGAAACCTACGGCCCGAAAGACACGGACATCACGGCGCAGCTCACGCGCATCAAGAATACTGCCGGCGTGCAGGCCGTCTTCGTCTTCGGCCTGGGCCAGGGCCCGGCGGTCGTGACTAAGAACTACGGCCAGCTGGGCATGGCCGCGTTGCCGCTGTACCAGTCGCATGGCGTGGCGTCCGATGAATATCTCAAATTGTCGGGCAAGGCCGCCGAAGGCGTGCGCCTGCCAACGCCGGCCCTGCTGATTGGCGCCATGCTGCCGGACAGCGACGCGCAAAAGGCTATCGTCGTCGGCTACGACAAGACGTATAAAGACCGCTACAAGATCGACCCATCGACCTTCGGCGGCTATGCGCTCGACGCCCTGAACCTTTCGGTGGACGCCATCAAGCGCGCCGGCGGCACAGACCGCGAAAAAGTGCGGGCGGCACTGGAAACGACCAAGGGTTTTGTCGGCACGACCGGCGTCTTCAACATGTCGGCGAAAGACCACATGGGCCTGGACCTGTCGGCTTTCCGCATGGTCGAAGTGAAGAACGGCGAATGGCAATTGTCGAAGTGATGTTCGCAATAAGGTAAGCCAGAAGTACCTGCGCGGGCCGCCCTCGAAGGTGGCCCGCGCATAGCCGAACATAATGGAGACACCATGGAAGTCGCTCAATTTCTACAATTTCTGTATTCCGGGATGACGGTCGGTTCCGCCTATGCGCTGGCGGCGCTGGGCTTTACCATCATCTACAACACCAGCGGCGTGATCAACTTCGCCCAGGGCGAATTCATCATGCTGGGCGGGATGCTGGCTGCCGTGATGTCCGCCGCCGGCGTGCCGCTGCCGCTGGCCATTATCCTGGCCGTCATCGCCACCGGTATCGTTGGCCTGCTGATGGAAAAAACCGTGATCGAGCCAGCGCAGAACGCGCAGGTCATCACCCTCCTGATCATCACCATCGGCGCCTCGCTGGTGCTGCGCGGCCTGGTGCAAATCTGGCTGGGCAAGGATACCCACTCGCTGCCGGCCTTTTCCGGCGACGCGCCGATCGAATTTTTGGGCGCCAGCCTGCTGCCGCAAAGCCTTTGGGTGCTGGGCGTGACCGTCGTCATCGTGCTGATCCTGGGCTGGTTCTTCGGTCGCACCCTGATGGGCAAGGCCATGCTGGCCACTTCGCACAACAAGCTGGCCGCGCAACTGGTGGGCATCAACACGCGCAAGGTATTGCTGTTCTCGTTCGGCCTGTCGGCCTTGCTGGGCGCGGCGGGCGGCATCCTTGTTGCGCCGATCACGTATACCTCGTATGACGCGGGCATCATGCTGGGCCTGAAAGGCTTTGTCGCCGCCGTATTGGGTGGTCTGGGCGGCGGCGCGGGCGCGATTGCCGGTGGCCTGATCCTGGGCATCGCCGAAGCCATGACGGCCGGCTACATCTCGTCGGCTTATAAGGATGCCGTGCCCTTCGTGCTGATTTTATTGATCCTGTTCTTCCTGCCGCAAGGCTTGTTTGGCGCTAAAAATTCGGAGCGTGTATGAAGAATTTCTTGACCCGCTCGCGCCACGGTGGCTTGCTGGTGCTGGCCCTGGTGCTGGCCATCCTGCCGCTGTTCCTCAGCAATGCGTTCTACTATGACGTGGCGATCCGCATTGCCCTGAACGCCATCGTCGTCATCGGCCTGAACCTCCTGATGGGCTATACGGGCCAGATCAGCCTGGGACACGCGGGCTTCTACGGCCTGGGCGCGTATGCGTCGGCCGTGCTGACCACGCACTATGCCTGGCCGCCGCTGGCGGCGCTGGCCGCCGGCGCCGTCGCTACCGGGCTGCTGGCGCTGTTGCTGGCCCGTCCTGTATTGAAACTCAAGGGCCATACCCTGGCCATGGCAACCCTGGGACTGGGCATCATCATTTCCATCGTCATCAACAACGAGACGCAGTGGACGGGCGGCCCGGACGGCATCGGCGTCTCCGCCTTCAGTGTCGCCGGCCTCGAAATCACCGGTGAAAAATCGTGGTACATCCTGTGCGCCGTGCTGCTGTTGCTGGTCACGTGGCTGGCCCTGAACCTGATCGATTCGCCCGTCGGGCGCGCGCTGCAGGCAATCCACGGCTCGGAAGTGGCGGCCCGCGTGGTCGGCGTCGACACGACCCGCTTCAAGGTGCGCGTGTTCGTGCTGTCGGCCGTCATTGCCAGTATCGCGGGCAGCATCAGCGCCCACTACATCGGCTTTATTACCCCCAACCTGGCCGGCTTTTTCCACTCGATCGAGCTGGTGACGATGGTCGTGGTGGGCGGCATGGCGTCGATCTTCGGTTCCATCATCGGTGCGGCCCTGCTGACGATCCTGCCGCAACTGCTGTCCAGTTTCGAAGGCTGGGAAACGGTGGTCTTCGGCGTGATCCTGATGGCCACCATGATTTTCATGCCCAAGGGTCTGGTACCCAGCCTGGCCAGCCGTTCGCGCAAGCGGGCCGCCACGCCCAAGGCGCCCGTCAAATCCGCGCAGGAGGTGTGAGATGCTGACGATTAACAATCTGAGCAAGAGCTTTGGCGGCGTGCATGCGGTGCAGGACGTGAGCTTTACCGTCAAGGAAGGCAATATCCATTCCGTGATCGGGCCGAATGGCGCCGGCAAGACGACGCTGTTCAACCTGATCACGGGCGTGTACACGCCGAGCAAGGGCGAGATTTTGCTCAATGGCGAGAACGTGGCCGCCATGTCGCCCGATGCGTTGGCGCGGCGCGGCATGAGCCGCACCTTTCAGAATCTGCAAGTGTGCATGAACATGACGGCCATCGATAACGTGATGGTGGGCGCGCATTTGCGCCTGAACCAGAACCTGTTCGCCTCCATGCTGCGCCTCCCCTCCGTGCGCCGTGCCGATGCCGCTTGCCGCGACGAGGCGGCGGGTCTGATGGAGTTTGTCGGCGTGGGCCGGCATATCGATGACGAGGCGGGACAGATGTCGTATGGCGCCTTGAAGCGCCTGGAAATCGCCCGCGCGCTGGCGGCCAAGCCGAAAGTGCTGCTGCTCGATGAACCGGCGGCTGGCCTGAACCATACGGAGACGGGCGAGATCGAAGCCTTGATACGCAAGGTTGCGCAATCGGGCGTGACGGTGGTGCTGGTCGAGCATGACATGAAACTGGTGATGAATCTGTCGGACCATATCCTGGTGCTCGACTATGGCAAGAAGCTTGCCGAAGGGACTGCCGCCGAAGTGCGCGCGAACCCCGACGTGGTGGCGGCATATCTGGGAGTGGCTGCATGATGCTGGAAAAACCTCAAACTCCGCTGGTGCTCGATATCGCCGGCTTGACCAGCCATTACGGCCGCATTCAGGCCCTGCACGGCATCGACTTGCAGGTGCGCCAGGGCCAGCTGGTGGCGCTGGTGGGCGCGAATGGCGCCGGCAAGACGACCCTGTTGCGGGCGATTTCCGGCGTGCAGCCGATCAGCGCCGGCAGCATCGCCTTCGCCGGTCAGGACGTCAGCCGCATGAGCGCCGACAGGCGCGTACGTGCCGGTATCTGCCAGGTGCCGGAAGGACGGCAAGTGTTCGGCCCCATGACGGTGGAAGACAATCTGCGCCTGGGCGCCTTTACGCGCCCGGCACAGGACGTGGCGGGCGACATGGAACGCATGTACGGCCTGTTCCCGATTTTGAAGGAAAAGCGGCTGCTGCTGGCCGGGACCTTGTCGGGCGGACAGCAGCAGATGCTGGCCATGGCGCGCGCGCTGATGGGACGCCCGCAATTGCTGCTGCTCGACGAACCGAGCATGGGCCTGGCGCCGCTCTTGATCGCGGAAATCTTCCGCATCGTGGCCGAACTGCGCGACCAGGGCATCACCATCTTCCTCGTCGAGCAGAACGCGCACGCCGCCCTGTCGATCGCCGATGTGGGCTATGTGATCGAGACGGGCGCCATCACGCTGTCCGGTCCCGGTCCTGAATTGCTGCATAACGAGCAGGTACAAAGCGCCTATCTGGGCATGTAAAAATCCGGGGTCAGACCCGTCGGGTCTGACCCCAGCTCTACGCTGCGTTTAGAAATAGCTTGCGCGACATGTGTATTGGAGAGTGAGTATGGTCAAAGTCTACGAAATCAACGGCGTCACCCCCGTCGTCCACCCCAGCGCTTATGTGCATCCATCGGCCGTGCTGATTGGCGACGTGATCGTCGGTCCGCGCTGCTACATCGGCCCGCTGGCCTCGATCCGCGGTGACTTCGGCCGATTGATCCTGGAAGAGGGCGCCAATCTGCAGGATACCTGCGTCATGCACGGTTTTCCCGGCTGCGACACGGTGGTCGAGAGCGACGGCCATATCGGCCATGGCGCCGTGCTGCATGGCTGCCGCATCGGTCGCAATGCGCTTGTCGGCATGAATGCGGTGGTGATGGACAACGCCATCATCGGCGAGGAATCCATCGTCGCGGCCATGAGTTTTGTGAAGGCGGGCATGATCGTCGCGCCCCGCAGCATGGTGGTGGGCACGCCCGCCAAGGTGATACGGGCGCTCACCGACGATGAAATCAAATGGAAAAGTTCGGGCACGGGCCAGTACCACGAACTGGCCGTGCGCTCCATGCAGACGATGCGCGAAGTGGAAGCCCTGACGGAAGTCGAGGCCGGCCGCCAGCGCCTGAATTTCGAATCCGCCTTGCCGCTGCATTTGCACAAGAACGCAGCAGCGCAATAAACAATATGGGCGTAGGTCGGATTAGCGGGGCAGCGCCCCGCGTAATCCGACACCACACCAACGTCACCAACACCCTCGTTTTACGGAGAAACCACATGGCTCACATATCCACCCTGCAAAGCCTGATCGCCGGCCGCTGGCTGGGCGAAAGCGCCGCCGTGCCCCTGCACAGCGCCTTGAACAACCGCGTCATCTATCACACGCATGCGGAAAAGATCGATTTCGACGAAGCCGTCACGTATGCCCGCAAGACGGGCGTGCCGGGCCTGATGGCGCTGGACTTCCAGCAGCGCGCCGCGCGCCTGAAGGCGCTGGCCCTGTACCTGGTCGAGCGCAAGGAAGAGCTGTATGCGATCTCTCACCTGTCGGGCGCCACGCGCGCCGATAGCTGGGTCGACATCGAAGGCGGCACGGGCACCCTGTTCGCCTACGCCAGCATGGGCAGCAACGAGCTGCCGTCATCGAACGTGCTGCATGAAGGCCCGGCCATCGCGCTGGGCAAGAAGGGCGGCTTCGCCGGCACGCATATCCTGGTGCCGCGCGGCGGCCTGGCCGTGCACATCAACGCCTTCAACTTCCCCATCTGGGGCTTGCTGGAAAAATTCGCGCCCAGCTTCCTGGCGGCCATGCCCTGCATCGCCAAGCCGGCCACGGCGACGAGCTACCTGACGCAGGCCGTCGTGCGCATGATGCATGAATCGGGCTTGCTGCCGGCCGGCAGCCTGCAACTGGTGATCGGCTCCACGGGCGATTTGCTGGACCGCCTGAATGGCCAGGACTTCGTCACCTTTACGGGATCGGCCGCCACAGCAGCCAAGCTGCGTACGAATCCGAACCTGATCGCCCAGTCCGTACCCTTCAACGGTGAAGCCGATTCGCTCAACTGCGCCATCCTGGCGCCGGACGTCACGCCAGACGACGTGGAATTCGACCTGTTCGTCAAGGAAGTCGTGCGCGAGATGACGGGCAAGTCGGGCCAGAAGTGCACGGCGATTCGCCGCATCATCGTACCCGAGCACCTGATGGACGCCGTCGGCACGCGCCTGCGCGAACGCCTGGCCAAGGTGGTGGTGGGCGACCCGTCCATCGAAGGCGTGCGCATGGGCGCGCTGGCCTCGAAAGAGCAGCAGAAGGACGTGGCCGAGCGGGTCGCCACCCTGTCGCAAGGTAACGAAGTGGTGTTCGGCGCGGCTGACGGTTTCAATCCCCTGGGCGATGGCGCCCTTGACGGCAGCTTCTTCTCGCCGACCTTGCTGCTGTGCCGCGACGCCTTCGGCAACGACGCCGTGCATGACGTGGAAGCATTCGGCCCCGTCAGCACCATGATGGGCTACAACGATATCGATGAAGCGCTGGCCCTGGCCGCGCGCGGCAAGGGCAGTCTGGTGAGCACCCTGGTGACGCGCGATCCGAAGATCGCGGCGCGCGTTGTGCCGCAAGTGGCGGCCACGCATGGCCGTGTGCACGTGCTTGAGCGCGTGGCCTCCGTCGATTCGACCGGTCATGGCTCGCCCTTGCCGCAACTGAAGCACGGCGGCCCTGGCCGCGCGGGCGGCGGCGAGGAACTGGGTGGCGTGCGCGCCGTGCGCCACTACCTGCAACGGGCGGCTGTGCAAGGTTCACCGACCATGCTGGCGGCGATCACCGGCGAATACGTGCGCGGCGCGGACGTCAATGAAAGCCCGATCCACCCGTTCCGCAAGCACTTCGAAGACTTGAAGACGGGCGACTCGCTGCTAACGCACCGCCGCACCGTCAGCGAAGCGGACATCGTTGCCTTTGGCGGCATCTCGGGCGACTTCTTCTACATGCACTTCGACGAAATCGCGGCCAAGGAATCGCAGTTCGGCAAGCGCATCGCCCATGGCTACTTCGTGCTGTCGGCTGCTGCCGGCCTGTTCGTCTCGCCAGGCGTCGGCCCCGTGCTGGCCAACTATGGCCTGGATAATCTGCGCTTCGTCGCCCCCGTCGCCATCGGCGACACCATCCGCGCCCGCCTGACCTGCAAGCGCAAGGTCGACCGCAACCGCAAGGACGTCTTTGGCGTGGGCCAGGGCGTGGTCGCGTGGGACGTGCAGGTGACCAACCAGAACGAGGAATTGGTGGCCAGCTACGACATTCTGACCCTGGTGTCGAAGCGCGAGTAAGCGTTTCTGCAGCACGGCATCGGCCAGCGCCACCCGCGATCTTTGCGCGGGTGGCGCTTTTTTTATCCAAATTCTTTTTGTCTTGAATTATCCATAAGTATATGAAAAATATAGCGAAAGTGTGGTTTTGCACCGCGTGCTATTTAGATAAATCCCTCTAGAACGCGTGCTTTTTTCGTGAAAAGCGGCGAATTCGCTCATTGCCTCAAGAAAACTTTCCAACGTAAAACCTTTTCTCTGTAGCATGGTTTTACTCACTGGTCACGCCGCCATGCACGCCCCAGGCGATGGCGGCGCGAAAAAACGGACCCGGCCTTTTACGGCCGGTGAGCCGTCGACCTCGAGTCCACTCCACGATAAATGTTCACCGCTACGGGTATTTGATTACTATGAATAAACACGTCCTGATTTTCCTGTTGGCCATGCCCCTGGCCATCAGCCACGCCTACGCCGACGAGGCCACTGGTCCCGCGGTCAAGATCAGCGGTTACGGCAGTGCAGCCCTGACCATGGCCGATACCGATAACGCGCAGTTCGCGCGCCCGAACCAGGCTGCCGGCGCCGGCCGCACTGCCCGCACCGGTGTCGATTCCAACCTGGGCCTGCAAGCCAATGTCACCGTCAATCCCTGGTTGTCGGCCACCGTGCAGGGTCTGGCGCGCAAGGATGGCGAGGATGATTTTGGTGCCGAACTGGCGTGGGCCTTCGCCAAGGCCAAGGTGTCGGACAGCTTCAGTGTGCGCGTTGGTCGTATGGGTCTGCCCGTCTTCATGATTTCCGATTACCGTAACGTGGGCTATACCAACACCATGCTGCGCCCGCCGGGCGAAATGTATTCGCAGGTGCCCCTGAACAGTATCGACGGCATCGACGGCACCTACCAGTTCAGCGCGGGCGACACCAGCATCACTACGCAGCTGGCGCTGGGCCGCACCAAGGCCACCCTGGCCACGGGGCCCGATTCCACCGTGCAGGTGGAAGGCAAGTCCATCGTCGCCCTCAACGTAGTGGCCGAACATGGCCCCGTTACTGTGCGTTTCGGCCGCGCCGAGACCAAGCTGACGATCAACGATTCACCCAGTCTGAATACCTTGATGGGCAGCTTGCGCGCAGCCGGCAGCGGCTACCGGATCACCCAGCTTGGCGCGCTGGCCGATGCGCTGGAAGTCAAGGACAAGAAAGCGTCCTTCACGTCCTTGGGCCTGGGCCTGGACTGGAACAATGTGCTGGTGCAGTCCGAATATGCGAAGCGCAAGACGGACAGCTATGTCAGCGACAGCACTTCGTGGTACGTGATGGGTGGCTACCGCATCGGCGCCTTCCTGCCGTACTACAGCCACGCCAGCCTGAAGGCCGATGGCCGCGTGAACAACACCGTGCCCGCATCCTGCCCTGCCGGCTATCCGGCCGCTTGCACGCCGACCCTGCGCGCCCTGTCGGCCGGCGTCGATACCCTGGCCACCATGCGCAACCAGCTGGAGCAATCGACGGACAGCATCGGCGTGCGCTGGGACTTCCACCGTTCGGCCGCCCTGAAAGTGCAGATCGACCGCATCAAGCCTAAGAATGGCCCGGGCCTGTTCGTGCAAGCCAAGCCAGGCTTCCATGGTCCCGTCACGGTGGCAGCAGCCGCCATCGATTTTGTTTTCTAAGGAGCGCCGCATGAAACCCTACATTTTTGCGGCTGCCTTGCTGGCCTTGTCGACCGCTGTTCCTGCGATGGCCGAAGTGGTCGTGGTGGTCAATCCCAAAAGCGCCGCCGGCGCGATGACGAACGAACAGGTGGCGCAATTTTTCCTCGGAAAATCGACGGCCATGACGCCGATCGACCAGCCGGAAAGCGCCCCCGTGCGCGCCGAGTTCTACAAGAAGGTGACGGACAAGGAGCCATCACAAGCCAAGGCCCTGTGGTCCAAGCTGGTCTTCACGGGCAAGGCGACCTTGCCGAAGGAAGTGGCCAATAGCGCCGACGTGAAGAAGGCCGTGGCCGCCGATCCGAAAGCCATTGGCTATATCGAAAAGAGTGCCGTCGACGGCAGCGTCAAAGTGGTGCTGACGGCGCCATAAAGCCGGTTCGGGCCGCGCGCCATGCGGCGGCCCGATAATTCATCAATATCAGGAGACAGCAATGAGCATCAAACGCAAGATATGGGCGCTGCCTGTCGTCTCGGCCGTGATTTTCGGGCTGGGGCTGGCCGTCAGTGCCTACCTGTCTACGGCCGCGCTCAATTCCATTCACGCCACCGAAAGCGCCGACTATCCCGTGCTCGACATGGCCAAGTCGCTGACCCTGGACGTGGCCGCCGTCGGCGATGCCCTGCGCGATGCCGTCAGCGAGGGTGACAAAGAGCGTATCGGGCAAGTCGGCGGCCAGGCCGTCAAGCTGCGCGCCAAGCTGGATGCCTTTGCGGCGATCCCCGGCCAGCGCGAGCAGGGTCAGCGCCTGGCCAAGGAATTCGATGCCTACTATGCGCCGGCGCTGAGCGCGGCGCGCATCATGCTGGAAATGGAAGAGGGCGACCCGCAAGCGACCGTGGCGAGCATGCAGGGCGCGCTGACCGTGCTCAATACCGACCTGGCGAAGACCAACGAACTGGCGCAATTGCAGTTCAAGCAGGGCATCGAGCGCAGCGCGGCCAATGTGCGCAATGCGCTCAATACCAGCATCGTCGTGGCGCTGGCCGTCATCGTCTGCCTGGTGGCCGTATCGCACTTCGTCGTGCGCGCCATCTGGCAGCAACTGGGCGGAGAACCCGAATATGCGCGCCAGATCGCGCGCGCCGTGGCCGACGGCGACCTCTCGATGGAGATCACCACCGAGGCGGGCGACCAGGCCAGTTTGCTGGCGGCGCTGAAGGAGATGCGCGGCCGCCTGGCCGGGATGGTGTCTGGCATCAAGGCATCGGCCGAAACCATCCAGGTGGCCAGCGCGGAAATCGCGCAAGGCAATGCGGACCTGGCCGCGCGTACGGAGTCGCAGGCGGGCAGCCTGGATCAGACGGCGCGCAGCATGGACAGCCTCACAAGTACCGTGCGCGATAACGCCGCCAATGCAGGGCAGGCGCATGAACTGGTCGTGTCGGCATCCGTGGTGGCGGTCAAAGGCGGGCAGGTAGTCAGCCAGGTGGTTACCACCATGGGTGAGATCAATGATTCGTCCAGGCGCATCGTCGACATCATCGGCGTCATAGACGGCATCGCTTTCCAGACAAATATCCTGGCATTGAATGCGGCAGTGGAAGCGGCACGCGCGGGCGAGCAGGGGCGCGGCTTTGCCGTGGTGGCGTCCGAAGTGCGCAACCTGGCGCAGCGCAGCGCCGGCGCCGCCCGCGAAATCAAGCAATTGATCGGCGATTCGGTGGCCAAGGTCAACGTGGGTTCGAAGCTGGTCGACGAGGCGGGGCTGACCATGGGCCAGATCGTTGATTCGGTGAAGAAAGTGGCCGACATCATGGCCGAGATCAGCGCGGCCAGCCAGGCGCAGAGCGCCGGCATCGGCGACATCGGCGTGGCCATCGGCAGCATGGACCAGATGACCCAGCAAAACTCCGCGCTGGTGGAAGAGGCGTCGGCGGCGGCCGAATCGCTTCAGGAACAGGCCGTGCAACTGGGCACGGCGCTGGCCGTCTTCAAGCTGGCGCAGGACGGCGTGCCGGCGATTGCCACCGCACCGGCGACACGGCGGCTGGCATTGGCGAGGGAGGTTTAAGCCTGCAGCCCGAACGGATCGTCGATGCTGTGCGCCGGCCGCGTGAACCAGCGCGGGCCGTTTTCCGTCATGTAAAAATGGTCTTCGTGGCGGATGCCGAATTCGCCGGGGATGCAGATCATCGGCTCGTTCGAGAAACACATGCCTACGTCGAGCGGTGTCGTGTCATTGCCCACCAGGTAAGGCCACTCGTGGATATCGAGGCCGATGCCGTGGCCCGTGCGGTGCGGCAGGCCGGGTAGCTTGTAGCCGGGGCCGAAGCCGTCCGCTTCCAGAGACACGCGCGCGGCGCGGTCCACGTCGCCGCAGGGCACGCCCAGCTGCGCGGCGGCGAATGCGGCGGCCTGTGCGGCCTTTTCGCTGTTCCACACGCTGCGCTGGCGTGCGCTGATCGTACCAAACACATAGGTGCGCGTGATGTCGGAGATATAGTTCATCACCTGGCAACCCGTATCAATCAGCACCGTGTCGCCTGCCTTCAAGGTCTGAACGTAATTGACGCCATGCGGATACGCGGTCGCCTCCCCGAACAGCACGATGCAGAAATACGAGCGGGGCGCACCTACCTTGCGGTGCGCGCGCTGGATAAATTCTTCCACTTGCACCGTGGTGATGCCTTCGTACAGCATGCTGGCCGTGGCCACGTGCACGGCCAGGGTCATGTCCATCACGCGCTGCATCAGGGCGATTTCTGCCTGTGACTTGCGGCTGCGACAATACGCCGTGACGGCGCGCGCGTTTTCCAGCGCATAGCCCGGGGCCAGCGGCCGGATGCCGTCGTAGATAAAGAAGGCGGCGCTTTCGCAGATGCCCACGCGCGGTGGCTGGTGCGCGTCCTGTACCACGCCCATGCGCGCCAGCACGTCGACGAACAGCTGGTATGGGCTTTCATGCTCTTCCCAGCAATTGACACGGCCCTCGATGAGCATGAAGCCTTGCAAGGTGCTTTCCTCGAAGGCAGGGGCGATGTATTCGATGTCGCCGCTGGCGGGCAGGATGGCGCCCACCATGCGTTCGCTGGCATACCATTTGGTCCCCGTAAAATAGGTGAGGTTGGCGCCCGCGTTCAGGTAGATCGCGGCGATGCCCTTTTCGCGCATGAAGGCTTGCGCCTTGGCGATGCGTTGCGCGTGTTCGTCCTTGCCGATGGCGACCATGCCGCCCGTCATGTCCGACAACGATGCCAATGCCTGTTCGATGGAAGTGCCACCTATGCTCATGCCTGCTCCTTTGTTCGATGCGTGATACGGAAAGGACGCATGATATCAGTTTGCGCCTTTCGGCTTGAGTCCCGGCGCTGCCTTTTCTGGATTGTCGAAAATCGTCGCGCAATGAAAAACGCCCCGCGGCAGCGATGCGGCGGGGCGCTGGCGAGACGGAACCCGTCTATTTTTCCAGCTGCGTACGCACGCGGGCGATCGCGGCGCGTACCTGGCGTGGCGCGGTGCCGCCCACATGGTCGCGCGCGGCAACGGAGCCTTCCAGGGTCAGCACGGCAAACACGTCTTCGCCCGTCAACGGGGAAAACGCGCGCAGCTGCTCGAGCGACAGGTCGGCCAGGTCGCAACCGGCGTCGACGCAGGCGCGCACGGCCAGGGCCACCGCTTCATGGGCGTCGCGGAACGGCAAGCCCTTCTTGACCAGGTAGTCGGCCAGGTCGGTCGCCGTGGCATAACCCTGCAGGGCTGCCGCGCGCATCGCTTCCGGCTTCACCCTGATGCCGCCGGCCATGTCGGCGAAGATGCGCAAGGTGTCGATGACGGTGTCGACGGTGTCGAACAGCGGTTCCTTGTCTTCCTGGTTGTCCTTGTTATAGGCCAGAGGCTGGCCTTTCATCAGGGTCAAGAGGCCAATCAGGTGGCCATACACGCGGCCGGTCTTGCCACGCGCCAGTTCCGGCACGTCCGGGTTTTTCTTTTGCGGCATGATCGACGAGCCGGTGCAGAAGCGGTCAGCGATGTCGATGAAGCCGATGCGTGGGCTCATCCAGATCACCAGTTCTTCGGCCATGCGCGACACGTGCATCATCAGCACGGCGGAGGCGGCGCAAAATTCGATGGCGAAATCGCGGTCCGAGACGGCGTCGAGCGAGTTGTGGCACACGTCGTCAAAGCCCAGCGTTTTTGCCACGCGCAGGCGGTCGATGGGGAAGGTGGTGCCGGCCAGGGCGGCGGCGCCCAGCGGCAGGCGGTTGACGCGCTTGCGGCAGTCCGCCATGCGCTCGGCATCGCGGCCGAACATTTCGACATACGCCAGCATGTGATGCCCGAAGGTGATCGGCTGGGCCACCTGCATGTGGGTAAAGCCGGGCATGATGGTGTCGGCATGCTGCTCGGCCAGGTCCGTCAGCGCGCTGCGCAACGTCGCCAACAGGGCGGTGATGTCGTCGATGGCGGAGCGCACATACAGGCGGATGTCGGTCGCCACCTGGTCGTTGCGCGAACGGCCCGTGTGTAAACGCTTGCCAGCATCGCCTACCAGCTCGGTCAGGCGTTTTTCGATATTCAGATGGACATCTTCCAGGTCCAGCAGCCATTCGAACTGGCCGGCGGCGATTTCCTGCGAGATTTGCGCCATGCCGCGCTGGATTTCCGCGTAGTCGGCCGGGCTGATGATGGCTTGCGCATGCAGCATTTCCGCATGGGCCAGCGAACCTTCGATGTCGAACAGCGCCAGGCGCTTGTCAAAAAATACAGAAGCTGTGTAGCGCTTGACGAGGTCCGAGACCGGTTCGGAAAACCGGGCCGACCAGGCTTCGCCCTTTTTGGAGAATTGATCAGTCATGAAAGAAGTCCTTTAGTGTAAGGCGATTATAAACAAGGTTGGCCGGCGGTAGGGCTTTTAGGGGCTTGGAGGGCGCTGAAATGGCCAGGAATGGGGCTGGCAAGCATCAAATGGCAGGCGCAGGCGGGCTTGCGCGTTCCATCCGGGTTTTTTGTATTCTGTCCCGCGAATCGTGCGTTTGGTCGCAATCCGATGGTAGTTCAGGGGCGATCAGCCTACAGTTCAATCATCGCAGGACAAACAGCAACGTCCCTCAACCTCAAGGAAAATATCATGAACATCGCTAAAAACATGGAAGCCATCTTCGTCGCCATCATCGCCATCGCCGCTGCCACCAGCCTGGCCACTGCCGCCGTGCCGAAGTTCCGCGCCGCGCCGGCACCCATCCTTGCCAGTGCCGATCAAGCCACCATGCACACCGTGTACGTCAGCGCCAAGCGTTTGAGCGCGGAAGAAAAAGCGGCGCTGTAAGCGCGGCGCAATGCCAGATTTGTCGGCCTGCCATCGGCATGGGCCAATCGCGCACTCCGTTTTACTGCCAGTGCATCAGGCAGGGGGGAATCAGCAGCAGCAGCGCCAGCACCAGGTAAATCAGCTGCAGCGGGATCATCCACTTGGCCCAGGTAATCCAGGGCACGCGCGCCAGCGCCAGCACGCCGACGGTGATGCCGGAAGTGGGGATCATCGGCGTGGTGAATTCGCCGAACTGGAAAGCCAGGATGGCGGTCTGGCGCGTCACGCCCACCAGGTCGGCTAGCGGCGCCATGATCGGCATGGTGAGGGCCGCCTGGCCGCTGCCGGAATGGATGAAGAAGTTGATCACCGACTGCATGAAGAACATCTTTTGCGCGGCGAAGACGGGACTCGACGATGCCACCAGGGGCGTCAATGCGTGCAGCATGGTGTCGATGATCTGCGCGTCGCGCGCCAGGATCATGGTGCCGCGCGCCAGCGCGATGACCAGCGCCACGCTGACCATGTCGCGCGCGCCCTGCACGAAAGACGCCACCAGACTGTCCATGTCGAGCCGGCCGACCAGGCCGACGACGATGGCCATCACCAGGAACAGGGCGGCGATTTCATCGATGAACCAGTCGTACTTGACGACGCCGACGACCATCGTCAGCAGGGTCGCCATGAAAATCCACAGCACGGCGCGGTGCGTGCGCGTCATGCCGGCAAAGCTGTCCAGATCCATCGAGTGTTCACTGCGCTTTTCGATGTCGAGCAGATAGGTCGGGCTTTTTTCCGGATGGCGCTTGATGCGCGCCGCGTACCACATTAAAAACACGATGCTGACCGCCGTGGCGATGGCCCACACGATCAGGCGGTAGCCGATGCCGGAAAAAATCGGTACGCCGGCGATGCCCTGCGCGATGCCGACGTTGAATGGGTTCAAAAAGGCGGCGGAAAAGCCCACCTGCGAGCCGATGAAGGGAATCGACACCCCCGTGATGGTGTCATAGCCCAGCGCCAGCGCCAGCGGCACGAAGATCAGGATGAAGGGAATCGCCTCCTCGTTCATGCCGAAAGTGGCGCCACCGAGCGAGAACATGGTGAAGAATACAGGGATGATGGCGGCGCGCACGAAGCGCGAACTGGTATGCGCCTTGGCGATGGCCTTGATCAGGGAATCGAAGGCTTCCGTTTTTTGCAGTACGGCGAAGGCGCCGCCGACGATCAGCACGAAGCCGATGATCAGGCTGGCGTCGACGAAGCCCTTGATGGGCGCCATCATCAGGGCGGCAAGTCCCTGCGGCTTGTTGTCGACATAGTGAAACGTGCCGGGGATGATCAGCTGCTTGCCGTTCACCAGTTGCGTGTCGAATTTCCCGCCTGGCACCAGCCACGTCGCCAGCGCGATCATGGCCAGGATGCCGCACAGCAGGACGAAGGTGTTGGGGAGCTTGAATTTTCTCATGGCGCTTTTTAGTGTCAGTTATTGGCTCAGCAGGCTGCCGCCGCGGAAGGCGACTGCGCCAGCGACCTTGCCGACGTTCATGCCGCGCAGGACGTGGCGGTGGGCGCTGCGCGCAAAAAAGACGCCGGCGACCGTGCAGCGCAAGGTCGTCGTCTCGCCGCTGACGGGGTCGATCAGGTCGGCTATCGCGTCGCCGGCGGCCAGCACCTCGCCCATTTCGCGCAGGTAGACCAGCACGCCGTGATGCGGCGCGAGGATCGGTTCCACGCCGGCCAGCGGCGTCGGCTCGCATTGCGGTGCGGGCAGATCGTCACCGGCGCCGTCTATCTCCAGCACGCCTTCGATGGCGAGAAAACGCAGCAGGGCGGTGGCATCGCGTTCGGCCAGGGCGTAGCTCACTTCCACTTCGCCGCGCAACTCGACGGTGGTCGACAGGCAGGCGGCGGGTATCGGATAGCGTCCTTGGAAGTGCGCGTCGAGATCCCACCACAATCGGCTGCAGGCTTCGTCGAACGGCTCTTCGCCGGCCGCCAGTTCCAGCAGCACGGCGCGCGCGCCCAACAGCGCGGACAGCGGCGCGATCTGCGCCGCCAGCGGCGTGCCTGTGTAAATGTGCAGGGCCGCCTCGTTATCGCAATGCAGGTCGAGCACGATATCGGCGTCGATGGCCATGCCCAGCAAGGTTTTTTTCAGCGTTTCCGCATCCGTGGACGGCCGCCAGGCGGCAACGGCGGCGCGCGCATGCTCGCGTATCAGCGCCACGTTGGCTTGCGCATCCTGTCCCAGCTGGCCATCGAGCGTGGTTTTCAATTCATCGGCCACATGACGGTAGGCGCGGTTGAAGTTGATGCCGGTGGTCAGGTCGAAGCGGCCGAACGGCGCGCCATGGATGGCTTGCGCCAGGCCGATCGGATTGGCGGCCGGCACCAGGATGATTTCGCCATGCACCTTGCCCGCCGCTTCCAGCGCCAGCAGTTCGCGGCGCAGAAATTGCGACACCAGCATGCCCGGCACCTCGTCAGCATGCAGCGCCGCCTGGATGTAGACCTTCTTACCGCTGCGGCTGTAGGCTGCCGCGGCGCCGAAGTGAAAGCTGCTCAATTGGCAGGATACGCTGGCGTGCGCGGTGGAGATGGGATGCTGTTGTACTTGCATGGTGAATTCGCCCCAAAACGGGGCGCGGTTGATGGATTCCGGTCGATTATGTAGCAATATTTTCACGAAGTAAATCAATGAAAATCCTTTTACAAATATTTGTTGAGTTTTCTTTTTGATATGAGTAGAGTAAGTTCCAGCGACCCGTATCCGCCTTTTTATCCGCCATCCGCCATGCACAAGAACACAGGCCGCCAGTGATATGAAATCATCCGCCAGTCCTGCACGCAGCAGTCCCCACACGCCACGGGTTAGCACGCTGTCGGCGCCCGATGCCGCGTTCGCGCAATCGCCGCTGGGGCAGGCGCTGATGCACGTGCTGGCAGGCGGCTCGGCGTCGCAGCGGCAGATCGCCGATTATCTGCTGCGTAACCAGATGCGGGTGACGGCGCTGGGCATCAAGGAACTGGCCGACAGCTGCCAGGTATCGACGGCCACCATCAGCCGCTTCGCGCGCGACATCGGCCAAAAGAATTATTCGGCCATGCGCGGCGCCATGGCCGAAACCCTGCAATCGCTGTTGCAGCCAGTCGACAAATTGCGCCGCACGATAGAGCGGCGCGCGCGCACCACGTCGCCCATCACGGAAAGCCTGGAATATGCGGCCGCGAACATCGCCGCCACGTCCGATGCCCTGTCGCCGCTCGCCATGCAGGCCGTGGTGCGCCGCCTGACGCGCGCCAGGGTGGTGTATGTGATGGGTTTTGGCCTGTCGGCCAACCTGGCCGGCATGCTGGTGCAGCATCTGCAGCCGTTTTGTCCGCATGTGGTGGAAGTGGTGGGCATCGGCGGTTCGGAAGTGGCGGCCGGCCATCTGGTCAACCTGACGGCGCACGATGTCCTGGTGGTGATCTCGTTCCCCCGCTACACGCTCGATTGCATCGGCCTGGCCGGCTTTGCGCGCGATCGCGGCGCCTGCATCGTGGCGCTCACCGACTCCCCCGCGTCCCCCCTGGCCGAACTGGCCGATCACGCGCTGTATGCGCAAAGCACGCATCCTGTCCTGCCCAGCAGCGCCAGCACGGCGCTGGCCATGATCGAGGCGCTGGCCGTGGCGCTGATGGTGTCGAACAAGAAGAACGTTGAAAAAGCGGCCCGCCTGAGCGAAGTCATCGCCGCCTACCTGTACGGCGGCGAGCATGGCGTGCAGGGGCCGCGGAAAACAGCTGCAAAGCAACGCAAGGCAGTGCCGCAGTCACTATAAAAATCAGGGTTAACACCATCGGGGAGAGTTTGCATGCAAGCAGAAAAACAAGACGGCAGTTGCGTACGGCCACGCGAGTCGGCGCTGGCGCATGCTATGCGCCTGGCACTGGGGGCCTTGGGTGTGTCGGCGGCGCTGGGCATGCTGGCCAGCGGCGCGCATGCGCAGGAGCAGGAGCAAGATGGCGAGCCTGCACCGAAAAAAATGCAGCGTGTGGAGATCACGGGATCAGCCATCAAGCGGCTGGAATCGGAGACGGCGCTGCCGGTGCAGATCATCACGCGCGCCGAGATCGAAAAGGCGGGCGTGACGACGGCGGCCGAGCTGATGGCGCGCGTGTCGGCCAACGTGGGCGGCCTGACCGATGGCGCCAGCATCAATATCGGCGGCGACCAGCGCGGCTTCAACAGCGCCAACCTGCGCGGTGTGGGTACGTCGTCGACCCTGGTGCTGCTGAATGGCCGGCGCATGGCGAACTTTGCCTCGCCCGGCGACGATGCGGGCGTGGACTTGAATAACATTCCCGCCGCCGCCCTGCAGCGCGTGGAAGTACTGCTCGACGGTGCTTCGGCCCTGTACGGCACGGACGCCATCGGTGGCGTCATCAATTTTATTACGCGCAAGGATTACCAGGGCGTGGAGCTGAACGTCTACGGCAGCGGCACGCAGGAAGGCGGCGCGGGCAAGCGCACGGCCAGCATCACGGCCGGCACGGGTGACCTGGGGATGGATGGCTACAATATCTTCGCCGTGGTCGACCTGCAAAAAACCGACCGCTTGAGTTCCTCTCAACGAAAATTCATTCCGAAGCTGCAGGTTCCGCAGCGCCTGGGGCACTTGCTGTCGAGTTTTACCAGCCCGGCGAATATCCGCCTGTCGGGGGAGCAGCGCGACTATTTGCAGGAGAATGGCTTCCTGCTCAATGGCCAGCCAATTACCAACCGCCAGATCAATCCGTCGATCCCGAACTGTGCGCCGCCGGCCAACCTGTATCTGCCGGCGGGAACGGGCGGCGTCGATGCCTGTACCTACGATTACATGGGCGACACGGAGCTGTATCCGAAGACGGACAAGCAGAACTTGCTCACGCGCGGCGTACTGAAACTGAATAACGACCACCAGCTGTACGCGGAAGTGGCGCTGAGCCGTTCGCGCAGCTATTACGTGGGCTCGTCGGCGCGGGTGATCGGCTATCTCGATTACAGCAAGGTGCCGCAGCTGGCCAATACCGGCCTCGATAGCATCGTCGACGAAGACGGCAATCCGACTGCGCGCGAACTGGAGCTGCGCATGCGCCTGAACGAGGCGGGCATGCGCACCAGCCAGTTGACCAGCGAGAGCCAGCGCTTCGTGGTGGGCGCCAGCGGCACGCTCGCCGGCTGGGATTACGACATGGGCTTCAATCACAGCGTCAACGTCGTGAGGGACCGCGACACGCATGGTTATGTCCTGTACGACAAGCTGTTGGAAGGCATCGCCTCCGGCGACATCAATCCGTTTGGCCCATCGAGTGCGAAGGGCAAGGCGCTGCTCGACAGCATCCAGGTCAATGACGAAGTACGGCATGCGCGCGGCACCATGGATGCGCTGGACTTCAAGGCATCGCGCGCGCTGATGGCGCTCGGTGGCGGCGACATGGCGCTGGCCGTGGGCGGCGAAGTGCGCCGTGAACGCACGGAGTTCCGGCCATCGGCATTGCTGATGAGCGATAACATCAACAACGATGCTGCCCCCGAGGGCGGCGTGGCCACCAGCGACAGCCGCAATGTGCAGGCCATCTACAGCGAACTGCTGCTGCCATTTACCAAGCAGTGGCAGGCGCAGTTGTCCGGCCGCTATGACCACTACCAGCAGGTGGGCGGCGCGCTCAGTCCGAAGCTCGGGCTGACCTATATGCCCAGCAAGCAGGTGCTGCTACGCGCGTCGGCCGGCAAGGGCTTCCGCGCGCCGTCGATGTCCGACCTGCACCGGCCCACTGCCTACAGCAGCACGGCGACCTTGCCCGATCCCGTGTATTGCGCGAGCGAGAACAATGACTATTCCGTCTGCGCCGACAACTGGGATACGCGCCGCTACAGCAACGACAAGCTGACACCGGAACGCAGCCGCCAGTTCACGGCCGGCCTGGTGCTCGAACCGAGCCAGCACTGGACCTTCAGTGCCGACTACTGGAACATCAAGCGCACGGACCTGATCAGCGAAATCGGCGACGACATCATCCTGGGCAACCTGGCCAAATATGGCGACCTGGTACACCGCGACGAAGACGGCTTGATCGACTACATCGAGCTGCGCAAGGAAAACCGCGGCGCGCAAAAGGCTGCGGGCATCGACATCACGGCCGATCTGCATGGCGTGCAAACGGCGTGGGGACGTTTTGGCGGCCATTTGAGCGGCACCTATGTGCTCGATTCGAAAATCCAGACCAGCCCCGGCGACGTCTTTATCAGCAACTTGAATAAATTCGTCACGGACGGCGTGGTGCAGCGCTGGCGCCATACGATCACCCTCGACTGGGACAATGGGCCGTATTCGGCCAGCCTGTCGAATACCTATTCGAGCGGCTACGATGACCAGAATTCGGCCATCAACATCGACGATGGCAGCGTCGTCAAACCGAACCGGGTGAAGGCGTATACGCTGTGGGACATGTCGGGCGCGTACGCCGTCAGCAAGCAGTTCAAGCTGCGCGCGGGCATACAGAACCTGTTCAATACCAGCCCGCCATTCTCGAACCAGGCGTACTTTTTTCTTTCCGGCTATGACCCGACCTACACGGATCCGCGCGGCCGGCGCTTCTATGCCAGCGCCAATTACAGCTTCAAGTAAGCAGTTTTACATAGAAGCGTGGAGATAGCGCAACAACGCTGTCATATGCAGCAAGTAGTATCGTTGTTCGATGTAGTTGGGTTGCAAGCAGCAGTTTTGGCAGCAAGGGCGCGCGCCTGTAGCAACAAGTGTGCGCCACTTTCCTTGTATTCGAGAGGCACCATGAAATCATCCGCAAGCCTGTATCACACCTTCCGCGCCGCGCTGCTGTTCGCGCTGGCATTGTGCAGCTTCCATGCCGTGGCGGCGCCTGGCGCCAGCGCCATCGGCAGCGCGCCGCAGGGTACCCTCGTCATCATCGGCGGTGGCCTGCGGGCCGACAATGCCGAAGTCTGGCAGCGCATCGTCAAGTTGTCGGGCGGGCCAGGCGCGCGCATCGCCGTGCTGGCCTCGGCCGCCATGAACCCGGAAAAATCGGGTGAAAGCATCATCAGGAAGCTGAATCAATATGGCGCCGACGCCTTTTTCGTGCCGCTGGCCGTCAAACTGGCCAATCGCGATTACCGCAAGGCAGCCGAAGACCCGGCCATCGTCACGCAGATCAAGTCGGCCAGCGGCATTTATTTTGCCGGCGGCGACCAGGGACGCATCACGCAAGCCTTGCTGCGCCCGGACGGCAGCCGCACGGCCGCGCTGGAAGCCATCTGGTCGGTCTACCGCAATGGCGGCGTGATCGCCGGTTCCAGCGCCGGCGCGGCCATCATGAGCAC
Source organism: Janthinobacterium leeuwenhoeki (assembly GCF_051380795.1). Lineage (NCBI taxonomy): Bacteria > Pseudomonadati > Pseudomonadota > Betaproteobacteria > Burkholderiales > Oxalobacteraceae > Janthinobacterium > Janthinobacterium leeuwenhoeki. The sequence continues at coordinate 17,825 of NZ_JBNYXT010000036.1, read as the reverse complement.
CACCATGTTTTACGACGCCAAGCCCGTGCTCGACATGCTCAAGATGGGCGTGACGGACGGGCGCGAGATCGCGCCGGGCCTGGGCTTCATCGGCAGCGACGTTTTTGTGGATCAGCATCTGCTGGTGCGCGGGCGCTTTGCGCGCATGATTCCCGTGATGCTGAAAAAAGGCTATCACCTGGGACTGGGCATCGATGAAAACAGCGCCATGGTGGTCGACGCCATGCGCGACGTGGAAGTCATTGGCTATAGCGGCGCCCTGCTGATCGACCTGTCGGGCGCCATCAGCGACCGCGGCGTGAAAAATTTCAATATCAGCAACGCTGCCATCAGCTACCTGGATCGGGGCGACAAATTCAACCTCGTCACGCGCGTGTTTACGCCGTCGCCGGACAAGGCCGACAACAAGCTCGATCCGAACCAGCCCGACATGCGCGAGCCCGTGTTTACCAACGATATTCTCGGCAATAACGCGGTGCTCGACCTGATGGGCAACCTGATCGACAACGCGCAGCAGGAAGCCATCGGCATCGCCTTCGGCAACCCGCGCGATCCGTATCCGGACCTGGGCTTCGAGTTCCGCTTCAGCAAAACGGTCAACAGCGTCGGCTACAGCTCGACCGAGGCGGAAGCGTATTCGGTGCTGAAGCTGCGGCTCGACATCCGCCCCATCCAGCTGCGCCAGCCCCTGTACCGCTACAAGTAAGCGCCGCGCTACCGCCGCCAGCGCGGCCACGCGGCGATCGTCAGTGCCCTGAGCAGCCATTCGACAGGGCCATACGCGTGGCCGCGCAACCACCAGCGGCTCAGTGGCAGCTGCATGCAAAAGAGGATGAGCGCCAGCGCCAGGGCACCGAGCGGCGAGACGCTGCCCATCAAGCGCGCGCCATACGCGAGGAACAGCCAGGCGCAGATGGCCGACTGCAGCAGGTAGTTCGACAAGGCCATGCGGCCCGTGTCGGCCAGCAGGGAAAACAGCGTGCCGTCGCACAGGCGCTCGAACAGGGCCAACGCCAATGCCACATAAGCGCCCGCCAGCAGCGGCGCGCTTGCCAGGCCCACGGCCAGTCCCGCCACCTGCCATGCCTGGCTGTCCCCATACACGGACGTCCACGCATAGATGGCGGCGCCGGGCAGCCCCACCAGCGCGCCGGCCCACAGCAGGCGGCGCCGCAGCGGCAGATAAGCGCTTGCGTGCAGCAGCATTTCGCGCTTGCCGGCGGCCAGGCCGCACAGGAACATGGCCAGCGCGCAGGGCGCCTGCACCAGCAGCAGGACGATCCAGATTTCACTCAGTTCGCGCAGATGCTGATTGACGACGGCCGCTGGCGTGGCGCGATAGGCGGCCAGCGCGCTTGCCGCCTTTTGCGCCATCGCCACGGCGTTGTCCGCAGCGTCGCCCGCCGGCTGCAGGCTTTGCAGCCAGGCCATGCCTGCCCAGAATGCCACGCAGACGGTGACGAGAATCAAGGCCAGGGATAGTGCCTGGCGTTCGCCGCAGCGGTGCAGCGCCAGCAGCACGATGCCCAGCACGGCGTAGGTGGTGAGTATGTCGCCATGGAACAGAAACACGGCATGCAGGGCGCCGATCAGCCACAGGCCCGCTTGCCGGCGCAGCATGCGCGGCACGAACGGCGCGTCGGCGCGTGCCGCCGCCTGCATCTGCAAGGTGAAGCTGTAGCCGAACAGGAAGGAAAACAGCAGGTAGAACTTGGTCTCGAACAGCAGGGCGACGAGGAAGTGCGTGGCGCGGTCCACGCCGCCGTGAAAGGCCGGATCGGTCAAGCCCAGGCCAAACCAGGGCGTGGCGAAGGCGCCGATATTGACGACCAAAATGCCGAACAGGGCGCAGCCGCGCAGGGCGTCGACGTCGGCGATGCGCGTCGATGGCGTGCTTGGTGAGCCGCTCATGGCGCCGCTCATGACAGGGCAGGGCGCAGGAAGCGCGCCAATAACAGGTGCAGGCTGGCCCGCTGCGCCAGCGGCGCGTAATGGGGATCGACGGCGACCCGGTTGAAGATGCCGTCGATCAGCGCGGCGATCCAGCTGGCCGTTTGCGCGGCGTCCAGCGCGGCGTCGATCTTACCCTGTTCGGCCGCCTCTTTCAGCAAGGCTTGGATGCCGCCGCGCAGGCTGGCGTCATTGCGCGCCACCCTGGCCGCGATATCCGTGTCGCGCATCGCCTCTGCGGAAATTTCCAGCGCCAGTGCCGCAAAATCCCCGTCGGCCGCCAGCGCCAGCACCAGGCCCATGAAATCGAGCAGGGCGCCATACGCATCGGCGCTGCCTTGCGCGCCGGCGAAATAGGCGGCCGTCTCGCCGCCTTCCTGGTCGACGATGGCGGCGATGATGGCTTGCTTGTTGGGGAAATAATGAAACAGGTTGCCGGGACTCATGCCCGCCTGCGCGCAGATGGCGGCGGTGCTGGTCTGGTGAAAGCCCTTGCGCGCAAAGCAGCTGCGCGCCGCGGCGAGTATGGTGTCGCGGCGGGCTGCGTGTTTGTCGGGGTCGATCGTGCGCATACATTCCTATTAATTAATTGATTAGTCAGTCTAATATAAATCAGGCTGCTTGCAGGGTCAAGCGTGCCGGCTGAAAGCGGGTGCTTTGCATGCTTGCTTCCTGTCGCTACAATGTGCCGCAGCGGTTTTTCCCGGGCCTGCCGCCAGGTCCGCCGATTGTTTGGAAAACCGTTCCCTTCACCTGTTTTTCTACCGTTTTAGGAATGACATGCAGCAGACTTCGATTCGATCCTTCCTCTGCGCGCTGGCGCTGGCCGCCGGCATCGTCCCTGCCGCGCAGGCGGCGTACGCGCCGCTGCCGGCCACCATGCGCCTCGATTATCAGCACAGCGGCAATGCGCTGGGCGAGCATTATGCGGTCGAGCGCGTGCTGGTCGAGCCCTTGCCATGGCCGGGCAACCTGGCGCGCCCCATCGACGATAGCAACCGTGGCAACAACCTGCTGGAAGTGGTCGATATCAAGTCGGGCAAGGTGCTGTACTCGCGCGGCTTTTCCACCATCTTCGGCGAGTGGGCCAGCACCGATGAAGCGAAAACCACCACGCGCGCCTTCCAGGAGTCCGTGCGCTTCCCTCAGCCCGAGCACCCCGTGCGCGTGCGCATCCTCAAGCGCGACGAGCGCGGCCTGTTTTCCATTGCGTGGAGTACCGATATCGACCCGGCCGCGCAGGACGTGATCCGCAAGCAGCCGCCGGCGCCCGTCAAGCCTATCCCGATCCGCATCAGTGGTCCCTCGTCAGGGAAGGTTGACCTGCTGATCATGGGCGATGGCTATACGGCCGCCGAAATGGGCAAGTTCGAAGCGACGGCGCGCAAGTTGGCCGAGCACCTGTTTACCGTCTCGCCATTTCGCGAACGGGCCAATGACTTCAACGTGTGGGCCATGGCTGCGCCGACCCAGGAGTCGGGCGTGTCGCGTCCCTCGACGGGCGTGCATCACGCCTCGCCGCTGGGCACCCGCTACGACATCTTCGGCAGCGAGCGCTATGTGCTGACGACGGACAACCGCGCCCTGCGCGACCTGGCGCAATATGCGCCGTATGAATTCATCGAAATCCTCGTCAACAACGATACCTACGGCGGCGGCGGCATCTTCGGCCAGTTCAGCACGGCGGCGGCGAACAACGACTGGGCCAATTACCTGTTCGTGCATGAATTCGGCCACCATTTCGCCGGCTTGGCCGACGAGTACTACACCTCGCCCGTGGCCTATCAATCCAACGGTGAACGCCAGGAGCCGTGGGAGCCGAACGCCACGGCGCTGCGCGATCCGGCCAAACTGAAATGGAAGAACCACGTCAAGGCGGGTACGCCGCTGCCGACGCCATGGCCGAAGGAAGCGTATGACAGCCACGCGCGCGAGTACCAGAAGCAGCGTGCGGCCCTGCGTGCGCAAAACCGCCCGGAAAGCGAGATGAGTGACTTGTTCAAGGCCGACCTGGCGTACACGCAGCAACTGTTCTCGAAGGCGCCGCAGCGCCATGCGGTGGGCGCCTTCGAGGGCGCCAACTATGAGTCGTCCGGCTACTACCGGCCGGAGATGCAATGCATCATGTTCGACCGCAGCGAGACGTTCTGCTCCGTTTGCCAGGATGGCATCAGCACCATCATCGACCTGTATTCGCGTCCTGCCGCGGCGCCGGCAAAATAAGACCGTTCATCTCTGTCCTGTCATGCATGGTGGGCCATGCTGCAATGCAATAGCATGGCCCCCTTTCTGCCTCTCCCCACCGTTTTTCTGTCGCCCCTGCCTAGCATAACTTGCTTTTAAGGCAATGCCAATTATCGCTGGCGCACTCCCTTTTCTTCCCGCCAGCCCAGCGATGTTATTAAATAGGCACGTCCGCACGCTTGCCTGAAAAATATTTCATTTAGATAATATTGAGGTAGAATTTGATTTACATCAATGCTGCATTGCCGCAATCGCAGGTATAGTTGACCTAGCTCAAAAGCGTTATGCATGCGGACCGGACTCATCGCGAATCACGTATCTAAATGCTGTAGAGTAATTTTCGCCCCGTACCAGTTCCCCGAAAATGCACTGGTGCGTGCCCCGAATTTCAGTGACGGAAGCCGATACATGAAGATGCAGCCCCCCGCGCCTGACGCGTGCAGTACCTTACACCCGCACACTCCCATCGCCTTGCCGTATGCGCGCGCCGGCGGCGTCACCCTGGCCATGTGCGCCGCCGCCATGCAGGCCGGCGCGGCGCGATGCGTGCAGGCGGCCACGCCGTGGCCCGCCCTGCGTCCGGTCCAGGCATGACGGCCGATTTGCGCCAGCACTTGCCTTTGCAGGGCAAGCGGGGCCTGGTGGTGGGCATCGCCAACACGCAAAGTATCGCCTGGGGCTGTGCCAGCGCACTGCGCGCGGCCGGTGCCGAACTGGCCATGACCTGGCTCAATGACAAGGCCCGTCCACACGTGGAGCCGCTGGCGCAGCAACTGCCGGCAGCCATCATGGCGCCGCTCGACGTGGCCGTGCCGGGCCAGCTCGAAGCGCTGTTCGCGCAGATCGAACGGCAATGGGGGCGGCTCGACTTCCTCGTCCATTCCATCGCCTACGCACCGAAGCAGGACTTGCATGGCCGCGTGACGGACAGTTCGGCCGGCGGCTTCGCGCAGGCGATGGATATCTCTTGCCACTCCTTCATGCGCATGGCGAAGCTGGCCGAACCGCTGATGCCGGATGGTGGCAGCCTGATGACCATGAGCTACCTGGGCGCGGAGGAAGTCATCGCCGACTATGGCCTGATGGGCCCCGTGAAGGCGGCGCTGGAAGCGTCGGTGCGCTACCTGGCGGCCGAACTGGGCCCGCAAGGCATCCGCGTCAATGCCATCTCGCCGGGGCCCCTGGAGACGCGGGCCGCTTCCGGCATTGCCCATTTCGACAGCCTGATGGCCGACGCCATCGAACGTTCGCCCATGCGGCGCCTGGCCACCATCGAGGACGTGGGCGCGCTGTGCGCCTTTCTCGCCGGCGACGGCGCGCGCGCCATCACGGGCGGCACCTTGTATGTCGATGGCGGCTACAACATTCTGAATTGACTGGAAGAAGATGATCATGGCTGTTTCCGTTTTGCCCTCCTGCGCCCGAATAGCGGCGCTGGCCGCCGGCCTGCTGCTGGCCGGCTGCGCCTCGATGGCGCCGCCGTATGCGCCACCGCCGTTGCCCGTGGCGGCGCAGTATCCGGAAACCGATCCGGCCGGTGCACACGCCCCCGACGTCGCCTGGCAAGTCTACTTTGCCGACCCGCACCTGCAGGCGCTGATTGCGCAGGCGCTGGCCAGCAACCGCGATATCCGCATCGCCGCCCTGCGCGTGGAAGAGGCGCGCGCCGCGTATGGCATCCAGCGTGCCGAACAATTTCCCACCATTGCGCTGGGCGCCTCCGGCAGCCGCGCGCGCGTGCCCGGTGACCTGAGCGTGACGGGCCGCCCCATGACGAGCGCGCAGTACCAGGCGGGCTTGAACGTGAGCGCCTGGGAACTCGATTTCTGGGGCCGCGTGCGCAGCCTGAAGGATAGCGCCCTGCAAACCCTGCTGGCCAGCGACGAGGCGCGCCGCGCCGTCGGCGTGGCCCTGGTGGCACAGGTGGCCAATGGCTACCTGGGCTTGCGCGAACTCGATGAACGGGTGGCGCTGGCGCGCGCCACGGTCGACAGCCGCGCCGAATCGCTGCGTATCTTCACGCGCCGCTTCGAGGTGGGTTCGATTTCCAAGCTGGACCTGACGCAGGTGGAAACATTGCTCAGCCAGGCCTTGTCGCTGTCGGCCCAGCTGGAACAGGCGCGCGCCGTGCAGGCGCACGCGCTGGCCCAACTGGTGGGCGGCCCCGTCGACCTGACGCCGGTGGCTGGTGAGGTGCGCCGCTTCGACGACGCCAGCGTGCTGCAGCCGCTGCATGCGGGCCTGCCTTCGGCTTTGCTCACGCAGCGTCCCGACTTGATCGCGGCCGAACATCAGTTGCGCGCCGCGCAAGCCAATATCGGCGCCGCGCGCGCCGCCTTCTTCCCGACCATTTCGCTGACGGCCGCCTACGGCACGGCCAGCGCGGAATTGAGCGGCCTGTTCGACACGGGCAGCGGCGCCTGGAATCTCGCGCCGCGCCTGGTGCTGCCTATCTTTGACGCAGGCCGCCTGCGCGCCAATATGGACCTGGCCGAGGTACGCCGCGACGTGGCCGTGGCCAACTATGAAAAGAGCGTGCAGGGCGCGTTTCGCGAAGTGGCCGACGCGCTGTCGAACCGGCGCTGGCTGGCGCTGCAGGTCGACATCGGCAAGACGACCCTGGCCGCGCAGAGCGAACGGGCACGCCTGGCCAAGCTGCGCTACGACAATGGCGCCGCGCCCTACCTGGAAGTGCTCGATGCGCAGCGCGACCTGCTGACGGTGGAGCAGCAACTGGTGCAGACGCGCCGCGCGCTGCTATCGAGCCAGGTCAGCCTGTATGCGGCGCTGGGCGGCGGCGTACTCGCCAACACCTCCGCCAGCTCCGCCGCCGCTTCCACCCACTAATTTGATCGCCCCGATACCATGAATGCTCAACTGAAGAAAAAACTCATCCCCGCGGCGCTGGTCGTGGCCGTTCTCGTGCTGGGCTATGTGGCCTGGCAAAAAATGCGTCCCACGGGACCTGGCGAAGGTTTTGTCAGCGGCAATGGCCGCATCGAAGCGACGGAGATCGATGTCGCCACCAAACTGGCGGGAAGGGTCAAGGAGATCCTCGTGCGCGAGGGCGACTTCGTCAAGGCAGGCCAGCCGCTGGCCAGCATGCAGGTCGATTCCCTGACGGCCCAGCGCGACGAGGCGCGCGCGCGCCAGCAGCAGGCGTCCGACGCCGTGGTCGGCGCGCAGGCGCAGGTGGCCGTGCGCGAGAGCGACAAGGCGGCCGCACTGGCCATGGTGGCGCAGCGCGAAAGCGAACTCGATGCGGCCAAACGCCGCCTGGCCCGCTCGGAAACCCTGTCGAAAGAGGGCGCTTCCTCGGTGCAGGAACTCGACGACGACCGCGCCCGTGCCCGCAGCGTGGCCGCCGCCCTGAATGCGGCCAAGGCGCAGGTGACGGCGGCGCAGGCGGCCATCGACGCGGCCAAGGCGCAGGTGGTCGGCTCGCGTTCCGCCGTCGTCGCCGCTGAGGCGACCACGGCGCGCATCGACGCCGACCTGGCCGATGGCCAGTTGACGGCGCCGCGCGATGGCCGCGTGCAATACCTGGTGGCGCAGCAGGGCGAAGTGCTGGCGGGCGGCGGCAAGGTGCTCAACCTGGTCGATCTGTCGGACGTCTACATGACCTTTTTCCTGCCCGAGACGGCGGCCGGCAAGGTGGCGATGGGCGGCGAAGTGCGCATCATCCTCGACGCGGCGCCCAACTACGTGATTCCGGCAACGATCTCGTTTGTCGCCGCCAGCGCGCAGTTCACGCCGAAGACGGTGGAAACGGCCAGTGAGCGTCAGAAGCTGATGTTTCGCGTGAAAGCGCAGATCAGCCGCGAGCTGCTGCAAAAGCACCTGGCGCTGGTGAAAGTGGGCTTGCCCGGCGTCGCCTGGGTGCGTCTCGATGCAAAGCAGGCATGGCCCGCTGAACTGATGGCGAAGGTCCCGCAGTGACCATGGATGCGAACAATTTCGTCGTCAGCATCCGGGGCGTCAGCCAGCATTACGGCAAGACGGTGGCGCTAGCCGCCATCGACCTCGACGTGCCGGCCGGCCGCATGGTGGGCCTGATCGGGCCCGATGGCGTGGGCAAATCGAGCTTGCTGTCGCTGGTGGCCGGCGCGCGCGCGGTACAGGAAGGCAGCGTCATGGCGCTGGGCGGCGACATGCGCGATGCGCGCCACCGCGACGACGTCTGCCCCCGTATCGCCTACATGCCGCAAGGCCTGGGTAAGAATCTGTATCCGACCCTGTCGGTCGAGGAAAACCTGCAGTTTTTCGCGCGCCTGTTCGGCCACGACGCGGCCGAACGCCGGCGCCGCATCGACCAGCTGACCCGCAGCACGGGTCTGCACCCCTTCCTGGCGCGCCCGGCGGGCAAGCTGTCGGGCGGCATGAAGCAGAAGCTGGGCCTGTGCTGCGCGCTGATCCACGATCCCGACCTGCTCATTCTCGATGAGCCGACGACCGGCGTCGATCCGCTGGCGCGCGCCCAGTTCTGGGAGCTGATCGCCGGCATCCGCGTGCAGCGTCCGCAAATGAGCGTGATGGTGGCCACCGCCTACATGGACGAAGCGCAGCGCTTCGATTGGCTGGTCGCCATGGATGACGGCAAGGTGCTCGATACGGGCACGCCGGCCGAACTGCTGGCGCGCACGGATAGCAGTAACCTGGAAGCGGCCTTCATCAAGCTGCTGCCCGAAGCCAAGCGCGCGGGTCACCAGCCTGTGATGATCACGCCGCTGGACGCTGCCAGCGCGCAGGACGTCGCCATCGAGGCACAAGACCTGACCATGCGCTTCGGTGATTTCACGGCCGTCGACCATGTGAATTTCCGCATCGGCCGCGGCGAGATCTTCGGCTTCCTGGGCTCTAACGGCTGCGGCAAGTCGACCACCATGAAGATGCTCACGGGCCTGCTGCCGGCCACGGAAGGCAAGGCCTGGCTGTTCGGCAAGGAAGTCGATTCCAACGATATCGACACGCGCCGCAGGGTCGGCTACATGTCGCAGGCGTTTTCCCTGTACAGCGAATTGACGGTGCGCCAGAATCTGGTGCTGCACGCGCGCCTGTTCCACGTGCCCGACAGCGAGATCGGCGCCCGTATCGACGAAATGGCGCAGCGCTTCGACTTGCGCGCCGTGATGGACGACTTGCCCGACAGCCTGCCGCTGGGCATACGCCAGCGCCTGTCCCTGGCCGTGGCCATGGTGCACAAGCCGGAAATGCTGATCCTCGACGAGCCGACGTCCGGCGTCGACCCCATCGCGCGCGACAATTTCTGGCGCCTGATGATCGAGCTGGCGCGGCGCGACCGCGTCACCATTTTCATTTCCACCCACTTCATGAACGAGGCCGAGCGCTGCGACCGCATCTCGCTGATGCATGCCGGTAAAGTGCTGGTCAGCGATGCGCCAGCAGAACTGGTACGCAAGAAGGGCGCGCCATCGCTGGAAGCGGCCTTCATCGCCTACCTGGAAGAGGCAGGTGGCGGCACGGCAGCGGAGACAAGGCAGGAAACGCCGGCGCCGACGCCAGAAGCGGCAGTGCAGGCGCCAGAGCAGAAGCTGAAGCAGCGCAGCCGCTTCAGTCTTGGGCGCATGCTCAGCTACATGTGGCGCGAAACCCTGGAATTGCGGCGCGATCCCGTACGCCTTACGCTGGCGCTGGGGGGCTCCGTGCTGCTGTTGTTCGTCATCGGCTTCGGCATCAGCCTTGACGTCGAAGACCTCAGTTACGCGGTGCTCGATCACGACCAGACGACCCTGAGCCAGAATTACACGAACAACCTGGCCGGCTCGCGCTACTTTGTCGAGCACCCGCCGCTGCGCGACTATGCCGATATCGACCAGCGCATGCGCAGTGGAGAACTGTCGCTGGCCATCGAGATTCCGCCCGGCTTCGCGCGCGACGTGCAGCGCGGCGCGCCTGCGCAGGTGGGCGCGTGGATCGACGGCGCCATGCCGATGCGCGCCGAAACCGTGCAAGGCTACGTGCAGGGCATGCATCAACTGTGGCTGGCCGACCAGGCCTTGCACCGCTATGGCATAAAGATGAATAATCCCGTCGCCATCCAGACGCGCTACCGCTACAACCCCGACGTGAAAAGCTTGCCGGCCATGGTGCCGGCCGTGATTCCCCTGTTGTTGCTGATGCTGCCGGCCATGCTGGCGGCGCTGTCCGTGGTGCGCGAAAAGGAACTGGGCTCCATCATCAACCTGTACGTGACGCCCGTCACGCGCCTGGAATTCTTGCTCGGCAAGCAAGTGCCGTACGTCGTGCTGGCCATGTTCAACTTCGCCCTCATGGCGCTGCTGGCAGTCACCGCCTTCGGCGTGCCGATCAAGGGCAGTCTGCCGACCCTGATCGGCGCAACCCTCATCTTCAATATCTGCGCCACCGGCATCGGCCTGTTCGCCTCGACGTTTACGCGCAGCCAGATCGCGGGCCTGTTCGTGACCATGATAGGCACCATGATCCCGGCCATCCAGTTTTCCGGCCTGCTCAATCCCGTCTCCTCGATGGAAGGCGTGGGCAAGGCGATCGGCTTGATGTACCCGGCCACGCACATGCTCAATATCAGCCGGGGCGTGTTCAACAAGGCGCTGGGCTTTGGCGACCTGCACGCCTCGTTCTGGCCCCTGCTCGTCGCCATTCCCGTGATCCTCGGCGTGACGGTGGCGCTGCTGAAAAAACAGGAGTCGTAAGTGTATGCGCCACCTTGAAAATATCTACCGCCTGGGCGTGAAGGAAATCTGGAGCCTGATCCGCGACCCGATGATGCTGATCCTGATCCTCTACACCTTCACTTTAGCCATCTACGTGGCCGCCACGGCCAAGCCGGAAACCCTGCACATGGCGTCGATCGCCATCGTCGACGAGGATGGCTCACCGCTGTCCGGGCGCATCGCCTCGGCCTTCTTTCCGCCGCAATTCACGCCGCCGGCCATGATCAACCAGAGCCAGGTCGATGCGGGCCTGGACGCGGGCCAGTACACCTTCGTGCTGACGATACCGCCCAAGCTGCAGGCCGACGTGCTGGGCGGGCGCCAGGCGGAATTGCAGCTGAACGTGGATGCCACGCGCATGAGCCAGGCCTTCAGCGGCAGCGGCTACATCCAGCAGATCGTCGCCGGCGAAGTGGCCGAATTCGCCAGGCGCTATCGCGGCGCGACGGTCTCGCCGGTCGAGCTGGTGATGCGCGCGCGCTTCAATCCTTCGCTGAGCCAGGCCTGGTTTGGCTCGCTGATGGAGCTCATCAACCAGGTGACGATGCTGTCGATCATCCTCACGGGCGCGGCCCTGATACGCGAGCGCGAACACGGCACCATCGAGCATTTGCTGGTGATGCCCGTGACGCCGGCCGAGATCATGCTGGGCAAGGTCTGGTCGATGGGCCTGGTGGTGCTGCTGGCCGCCGCCCTGTCGTTGAACCTGGTGGTGCGCGGCATGCTGCACGTGCCCATCGAAGGCTCGATCGCGCTGTTCCTGTGCGGCGCGGCCCTGCACCTGTTTGCCACCACCTCGATGGGCATTTTCCTCGCTACCGTGGCGCGCAGCATGCCGCAGTTCGGCATGCTGCTGATCCTCGTGCTGCTGCCGCTGCAGATGCTCTCGGGCGGCAGCACGCCGCGCGAAAGCATGCCCGAGCTGGTGCAGAACATCATGCTGATCGCGCCGACCACGCATTTCGTCGAATTGAGCCAGGCGATCCTGTACCGGGGGGCCGGCATCGACGTGGTGTGGAAACCGTTCCTGGCCCTGCTGGCCATCGGCACGGCCCTGTTTACCTTCGCTCTGGCGCGCTTTCGCAAGACCATCAGCCAGATGGCATAGCCCCCGCGCCGGAATGGTCCGGCGTTTTTTGCATGAAAAGGATAGCCATGAAGATCGAAGCTGCACCATTTTTTTCCACCGGCGGCTTGCCGTCGCTGGGCGTGCTGGGCGACTATGCGCGCGACTCGTGGCAGCGCATCGTGCTGTACGCGGACGTGATGCGCCGGCGCGGCAACCAGTACCAGGAGCACATGGCCGAGGAAGTGCCGAACGTGCTGGACTTCCCCGCCGAACTGGTGCTGTCCGGCCTGGATCTGGCGCGTCCCGTCAACTACGGCCTGGCGCGCATCTTGACGCCCGATGCGCCCGAACCTGATCCATCGAAGCGCCCCTTCGTCGTCGTCGATCCGCGCGCCGGCCATGGTCCCGGCATCGGCGGCTTCAAGGCCGAGAGCGAGATCGGCGTGGCCCTGCGCGCCGGCCATCCGTGCTACTTCATCGGCTTCCTGCCCGATCCCGTGCCGGGACAGACAGTGGAAGACGTGATGCATGCCGAGGCGGTCTTCCTGGAAAAAGTCATCGCCCTGCATCCGCTCAGCGAGGGCAAGCCCGTCGTCATCGGCAATTGCCAGGCGGGTTGGCAAATCCTCATGACGGCCGCCATGCGCCCGGAGCTGTTCGGCCCCATCATCGTGGCCGGCGCGCCCGTGTCGTACTGGGCCGGCTGGCATGGCCGCAATCCGATGCGCTATGCGGGTGGCCTGATGGGCGGCAGCTGGGCCACGGCGCTTGCGGGCGACCTGGGCAACGGCCGCTTCGACGGCGCCAGCCTGGTGCAGAATTTCGAGAAGTTGAACCCGGCCAACACCCTGTGGAGCAAGCAGTACAACCTGTACGCGCACATCGATACGGAAGCGCCACGCTACCTGGAATTTGAAAAATACTGGGGTGGCCACGTCTTCCTCAACGACGTCGAGATGCAGTACATCGTCGACAATCTGTTCATCGGCAACCGCCTGGCCACGGCGGAATTGATTACCTCCGACGGCGTGCGCCTGGACTTGCGCAATATCCGTTCGCCCATCGTCGTGTTTTGCTCGAATGGCGACAACATCACGCCGCCGCCGCAGGCCCTGGGCTGGATCACGGACCTGTACCGCGACGATAACGATGTTCTGCTGCACGACCAGACCATCGTGTATGCCGTGCATGACAGTATCGGCCACCTGGGCATCTTCGTGTCGGCCAAGGTGGGACACAAGGAACATCAGAAATTCGCCAGCAATATCGACCTTATCAACCTGCTGCCAGCCGGCATCTACGAAGCGCGGATCGTCGACAAGACGCCCGATACGCCGAACGCCGACCTGGCCAGCGGCGACTATGTGCTGCAGGTCGAGCACCGCGGCATCGAGGATGTGCGCGCCATCGTGCAGCCGAGCGTGGAAAACGACCGCAAGTTCGCCGCCGCCGCGCGCGTCTCCGAAGTGAACCTGGCCTTGTACCGCACCTTCGCGCAGCCGTGGGTGCGCGCCCTGGTCACGCCGCAGTCGGCGCGCTTCCTGCAGCTCGCGCATCCGCTGCGCGTGTCGTACGAGCGCTGGACGGACCACAATCCGCTGGCCAGGCTGGTGGCCAAGGAGGCGGAAAAAGTGCGCACCCAGCGCCAGCCGGTATCGCCCGACAATCCGTTGCTGGCCATGCAGGAGGCCATCTCCGGCGCCGTCATGGCCGGCTTGAACAGCTGGCGCGATTGGCGCGATACGCTGCAGGAAACCACCTTCGACCTGGTGTACGGCTCGCCCCTGGTGCAGGCGCTGACGGGACAAGCCATCGGCGATACGACGCCGCCGCGCCCCCATCCCGGTATCTCGCCCGAGCATTGCGAGTACGTGCGCTGCGAAACGCGCAAGATGGACGAGGACATGCAGCGCGGTGGCCTGGTGGAAGCGGCCGTGCGCGCGCTGTTCTATATCTACCGCTTCCGCATGATTGCAGACGAGCGTAGGGTCAACCTGGCCCTCAAACTGATCAAGCCGCAGTACCGGCAGGATATTAATATGGAGGAATTCCGCGGTATCGTGCGCCAGCAGGCGCGTTTGATGCTGCATGATTTCGATGCGGCCATCGCCGCCTTGCCGGTCTTGCTGTCGCGCGCTGCCCCGGACGATATCGGCGCACTGGCCGAATGGCTGCAGCAAGTGCTGCAAGTGCCTGAGGCGCCGACGCCGGACGAGGAAGCGAGCCTGCAGCAGATGCTGGAAGTCTTCGACCGCGCGGTCAAGGCGCAGCCGTCGGTTGTACGCGTATCCCATACCGGGCCGAAAGCCAAACCAGTCAAACACATTACCTCTGCCTAGAAGACCACGATGACTACTACCCAAGACGATGATTTGAATATCGTACGTAACCGCACCTTCGACCAGATCGCCATCGGCGACAGCGCCAGCATCACGCGCACCCTGAGCATGGACGATATCGCCCTGTTCGCGGTGATGTCGGGCGATGACAACCCGCAGCACCTCGATACCGAATTTGCCGCCGCCACCCGCTACGAGGGCGTCATCGCCCACGGCATGTGGGGCGCGGCCCTCATTTCCGCCGTACTGGGCACCCGCCTGCCCGGCGCCGGCACGGTTTACACGGGCCAGACCCTGCGCTTCCTGCAGCCCGTGCGCGTGGGCGATACGCTGGCCATCAGCGTCACCGTCACGGCGCTCGAGCCGCGCAGCCGCCACGTGACCCTGGCCTGCCGCTGCGTCAACCAGCATGGCGCCGTGGTGCTCGATGGCGAAGCGCAGGTGATCGCGCCCGCCGAGCAGATCGAACGCAAGCGCGCCACCCTGCCCGAAGTACGCCTGCATAACGGCGACGGCACGCGGCGCCTGCTGGAACACGCGCGCACGCTGGGCCCGATCCGGGTGGCCGTGATCCACCCTTGTGATGAATTGAGCTTGGCGGGCGCGCTGGACGCGCATGCGGCCGGCCTGATCACGCCCGTGCTGGTGGCGCCGCGCGCGCGTCTCGAAGCGGTGGCGCTGGATGCGGGCCTGAGCCTGGAAGGCATCGCCATCGAAGACGTCGAGCATAGCCATGCGGCCGCCGCGCGCGGCGCAGAACTGGCGGGCAAGGGCGAGGTCGAGGCGCTGATGAAGGGCAGCCTGCACACGGATGAACTGATGTCGGCCGTGCTCTCGGCCAGCGCCGGCCTGCGCACCAAGCGCCGCATCAGCCACTGCTTCCTGATGCAGACGCCTGCCTATCCGCGCCCCTTCATCATCACCGACGCGGCCATCAATATCGCGCCGAACCTGGCCATGAAGGCCGATATCGTGCGCAACGCCATCGACCTGGCGCACGTGATCGGCGTGGCCATGCCGCGCGTGGCCATCCTGGCCGCCGTGGAAACGGTGAATGCGGACATGCCGGCCACGCTGGACGCGGCCGCCCTGTGCAAGATGGCCGACCGTGGGCAAATCACCGGGGCGATCCTCGATGGCCCGCTGGCCTTCGATAACGCCGTGTCGATCGCCGCCGCCACCGTCAAGGGCATCGTTTCCGAGGTGGCGGGCCGCGCCGATATCTTGCTGGTGCCCGACCTGGAAAGCGGCAATATGCTGGCCAAGCAGCTCGAATACATGGGCGACGCGGACAGCGCCGGCATCGTGCTGGGCGCGAAGGTTCCCGTCATCCTCACCAGCCGCGCCGACTCGCGCGCCAGCCGCATTGCCTCGTGCGCCATCGCCGTGATGCTGGCCAACCATTACCGGAGCACGCCGCCATGAACGCACCAATCCAAGATGCCGCCGATGGCGCCCTGATTCTGGTGCTCAATTGCGGCTCTTCGAGCATCAAGTTCGCCCTGTTCGAGCAAGCGGACGGCGTGCTGCCGCAGCAGGCGCAATGGAGCGGCAAGGTCGAAGGCATCGGCCGCGAAAACGCCACTTACCGTGCCGGCGGCCTGCCGGCAGTCGCCTTGCAGCTCGATGCAGAGCAGCCGCACCACGCGGCCCTCGAAACCATCCGCGCACAAGTCGTGGCGCAGCTGGCCGGGCGTCCGCTGCGCGCCGTGGCGCACCGCGTGGTGCATGGTGGCAGCAAGTATTTCGCCCCCGTGCGCATCGATGCCAGGGTGCTGGCCGACCTGAAAAGTTTTGTGCCGCTGGCGCCCCTGCACCAGCCGTTCGCGCTGGAGGCGATCGAGGTGCTGCTGGAATCGCGCCCCGACATCGCCCAGGTGGCGTGCTTCGACACAGCCTTCCACCACACGGTGCCGCAGGTCGAGCAGATGCTGGCCCTGCCTTACGATGCGTGGGAGCGGGGTTTGCGCCGCTATGGCTTCCATGGCCTGTCGTATGAATACCAGTCGCTGGTGCTGGAGCAGCGTTATGGTGCCGTCGCGCGCGGCAAGGTCATCGTGGCCCACCTGGGTAGCGGCGCTAGCCTGTGCGCCATGGAGAATTTGCACAGCGTGGCCACCACCATGGGCTTTTCCGCGCTCGATGGCCTGATGATGGGCACGCGCTGCGGTTCCCTCGATCCGGGCGCCGTCATCTATCTGATGGAGATCGAAAAACTGTCACTGGAAAAGGTAGCGCATGTGCTGTACCACGAATCGGGCTTGCTGGGCGTGTCGGGCGTGTCGGCCGATCCGCCGGTCTTGCTGGCGCAGCAGGACCGGCAGGATGCCACGGGCGAGCGCATCCGCGCCGCGCTGGCTTTGTATATTCGCCGCATCGTGCGCGAAATCGGCGCCCTGACGGCCGTGCTGGGTGGACTGGACATGCTGGTGTTTACGGCCGGTATCGGTGAGCACAGCGCCGAACTGCGCCAGCGCATCTGCGCCGAGCTGGGTTTTATTGGCCCCGTGCTCGATGCGGAGGCCAATGCGCGCAACGCCAGCCGCATTTCCAGCGATGCCAGCCGCATCGTGGTGGGCGTGGAGCCGGCCAATGAAGAGTGGGTGGCGGCCCGCCACGCGGCCCTGGCCGTGAGTGCATGAGGATTTGACAGCGCCATCGTACTCAACGGGAAATTTGCCGAATTGCACATATTTTCCGTTGAGTGCGCTAACGCACTGTGTGGTTTGCCAGTTCTCTTTACTATGAAGTCATGCCATTGCGCTACATCAAGAAACAGCGCGATGCCTGGCAAATTTTGAACATTTTGCCCGCCTTTAGTAAGAATAAAATTAAACCATATTGAAAGGTCTCATCATGAACAAATTACTCGCCGCCCTGATCGCTACCCTGTTTGCCACCGCTGCCATCGCGCAAACGTCGCCAGTTACCCCAGCCGTTGCCAGCGCTCAGGCGTCTGCGCAGCATGACATCAACAAGGCTGCCAACAAGGAAGCCAAAGTCGATGCCAAGGCTGACGCCAATGTCGCCAAGGCTGAAATGAAGGCCGACGAAAAGAAAGCCGACGCCCAGCACAAGGCGAACAAAACCAAGGCCAAGGCCCACGACAAAGTAGTCGATGCCGATCCGGAAGACAAGATGAAGGCGCAAGCCAAGGCTGACAAGGCTGCCGCCAAGGCCGATGCGAAAGCGGGCAAAACCTCCGTGAAAGCGGATGCCAAGGTCGCCAAGGAAAAAGTGGAAGCGAACGCCGATAAAGCCATCGCCGCCACCAAGACGGAAGAAGCCAAGGCTAAGGCCGACGCTGAAGTCAAGGCCGCCGCCGCCAAGTAATTCCCTGTTTGCGGGCCACGGCCTGCAAGCACCAAAGACAGCTTCGGCTGTCTTTTTTTTCGGTGCGCCCGGCAGGGCGCACTCACTGGGAGGTGCAAGTCCTCTACTCGCCCGACAAGGGGAAGAGTTAGCTGAACGGCAAGGGTGCCGCGGGCGACTGCGGATCTGGAGGAAGCC
>NZ_JBNYXT010000035.1:0-58374 GCF_051380795.1 Janthinobacterium leeuwenhoeki | reverse complement strand
CCACGCATTGCGGCCCGGTCGGAACCCATAGCTATGTTCGGAAAATTCAGGCTCGAAATCTGCTTGCAGAATTTGCAGCAGCGCTTGCTGGATCAGGCGGTCCAGTACCGTTGGGATACCCAGTGTCCGTACCCCGCCATTCGGCTTCGGTATTTCCACTTTGCGTATCGCCATTGGCATGTAGTCACCCGCCAGCAATGCTGCCTTGACGCTTGGCCAGTGCTGTTGCAGCCATGCCTTGAAGTCGCTCACGGTGAGTCCGTCGACTCCTGCCGATCCCTTGTTCCGCACGACCCGCTCATACGCTCGCCACAGGTTGTTACGTCCCACCACGGCGTCCATCTGCCGCAGTCCTTCCGCTTTCGTTTGCCCATTCGCCGCCGTGCCAATCTCGGCACCAGTGGCAGCCATCGATGACATCCGGTCATCTAGCTCTGCATCTGGCGCAGTTGCCTGCCTTGTTGCGTCACCGATTTGCATCGAGGTCGAATGTCCTAATCGCGTTGTTCAATGTTCGGGCCTTCGGTCAGGTTCTCATCGGCTTGCCGCCTTTGTCCTCGACCTACTATGCCCTCTGCTGACTTCTGCATACGCATCCCGACACCTCTCGATGTCGGTAGCACAAGGCACGCATGCAGATCTCCCCGGGTATTGCGCACTCACCTTCACGCTTATGCCTGTCGGATTTACGTCGCAGCCTTCCGTACAAGTTTGGGGCTTTGATGATAACGGACATCTCACCCGACTGCGTCGCCTCATATCCGCTTCCTGTTCGTCAGGCCAGCGCTTTGCCTTCGGCTTCCTCCAGATCCGCAGTCGCCCGCGGCACCCTTGCCGTTCAGCTAACTCTTCCCCTTGTCGGGCGAGTAGAGGACTTGCACCTCCCAGTGAGTGCGCCCTGCCGGGCGCACCGTAAAAAAGGGTGGCCGAGGCCACCCTTTTGATTGATCGCGACTGCGCGGCTTATTTGGCGGCGTCGTCGTTGTACATGCTGGCGTACTTCCAGCCGAAGTACAAAATGAAGGTGTAGCACAGGGCTGGCACGAGGAAGGACAGCTGCAGGTTGATGTGGTCGGCCAGGAAGCCCTGGATGAACGGCACGATGGCGCCGCCGACGATGGCCATGCACAGGATGCCCGAACCTTGTCCCGTTTGCGCACCCAGCTTGTTCAGGGCCATGCTGAAGATGGTCGGG
Source organism: Janthinobacterium leeuwenhoeki (assembly GCF_051380795.1). NCBI lineage: Bacteria > Pseudomonadati > Pseudomonadota > Betaproteobacteria > Burkholderiales > Oxalobacteraceae > Janthinobacterium > Janthinobacterium leeuwenhoeki. The sequence goes on along the minus strand of NZ_JBNYXT010000035.1, from coordinate 57,179 downwards.
AACATGATGGAGTTGAACAAGCCGACGGCGATCAATGCCCACATGGCCGTGTGACCACTGGAGAACACGGCGACGAGGATCAGCGCGATGACGACGGCGGCGTTGAAGGCCAGGGTCTTTCCCGGGCTGACATAGCGCATCACGGCAAAGCCCACGAAGCGGCCCAGCATGGCGCCACCCCAGTAATAGCTGACGAAATACGCGGCGTCGGCGTGGCTGAGGCCAGCGATATGGCTCTCGCCCAGGAAGTTGATCAGGAAGCTGCCGATGCTGACTTCACCGCCCACATACAGGAAGATGGCCAGCGCGCCCAGCACCAGGTGGCGGTGCGACCAGATCGAGACCTTGTGGCCATCTTGCGCCAGGGCGGCCGCATCGTCGGCATGCGAAATCTTCGGCAATTTTGCCAGCGCGAACAGCACAGCCAGGATCACCAGCGTGGCGGCCAGCACCAGGTACGGGCCTTGCACGGAGGCCGCTTCCTTGGCGCGGTAAGCCAGTTGCTCGGCTGCCGGCAGCAGGTCGAACTGCTGCACCGTCAGCACGGTACCCGACAAGATCAGCATGCCGCCCAGGGCCGGCGCCACGGTGGTGCCCAGCGCGTTGAACGCTTGCGTCAGAGTCAAACGGCTCGACGCCGTCTGCGGGTCGCCCAGTTCCGTCACGTAGGGATTGGCCGCCACCTGCAGCACGGTGATGCCGGCCGCCAGGATGAAGAAGGACAGCAGGAACAGCGCATAGCTGCCGGTGGACGCCGGGTAGAACATGGCGCAGCCGGCGGCGGCGATCAGCAAGCCCGCAACGACGCCGCGCTGGTAGCCGATCTTCTTGATCAGCATGCCGGCCGGCAGCGAGACGATGGCGTAGGCGCCAAAGAAGCAGAACTGCACCAGCATCGCCTGGACATAGGTCAAGGTGTAGACCGAGCGCAGATGGGGAATCAGCACATCATTGAGCGATGTCAGCAGTCCCCACATGAAAAACAGCACCGTGACAATGATCAGGGCGCCTGTATTGTTTTGCGTGCCGGCCTGTGCGGGCGGTACGCCCTGGCCTTGCTTTACGTATTCCATACCTTCTCCATTTTTCAATTCCAAGATATCAGCGTGGGCCATGACTGCCATCAGCGATACGGGGGCAGGCATGGCGTGTCGCGCGCGCGGCAGGCGCACGGCCGACCGTTTCTCGCCAGAATGATGTCTTGTGGGCGCGGCACGCCTGCGGGCTGCGTCTGAAAACAACATCGAGGACAAAACAGTCTTGTAGTAAAACTACGATACTGCGCCCGCATTATGCCTTAAAGCCCCGTACTGCGCAGCTTTCCCGTCTGTTATGTTAAAAATGAATAGCTGACATTTGAAATCAAAAGTAGCCTTATAACTTGAAATCGCTATACTTATATTGCAGTGCAGCACAACGCGGCACGCCACACAAGGAGTCTGCCATGTCTACCGCATTTAGCTATCACACCACGCAAAACAGCAATATCGTCGCCACCCTCGTCCACGCCGCCAAGCGCGTGGGTGCCTGGCTGAACCACAGCAGCGACCGCCGCGAACGCGCTTACGAAGAAGCCTACCTGGCCGAATCGACCGACCGTTACGATCTGGAATACCGTATGCGCGAACTGGCCCGCGCCAACCCGCAGCCAAGCTGGATGAGCGGCCTGAGCCGTTAATATCCTGGGCCGGAAGCAAGCACTACCAGCAAGACCATCGCCAGCCCCATCCTGCTCGCCTCGCGCTTGAGCGCCGGATGGGTATGCGGCAACAGGCGGCCGCCCGGCATGGCGCCGGGAAGCGTCGCCATGTTGCAGTGCATCAGGTCATTTCCATGACATTTTGCACGTTTCGCTATCACTTCATCTAGTTTTACTACGTACTTCTACGGATCGCGCAGTGCGGGATCATGCCAGTGAATACGTACGCCTGCAGCATGGTGATGATCACGGCAAACAACAGGCTGTATTTCAAGGTAAAGCAGAACAGGTCCGATTCCTTGCCCACCAGGCCAGTGGCGGCGCAGGCGACGGCGATCGATAGGGGCGAAATCATCTTGCCCGTCACGCCGCCCGTCGTATTGGCCGCCACCAGCCAAGTATCGGACACGCCGATCTGGTGCGCCGTGGTGTTTTGCAGGGAGTAGAACAAGGCATTCGCCGACGCGTCGGAGCCCGTCAGGAAGACGCCCAGCCAGCCCTGCGCGACGATATCCTGGAATGTCGCCGCGTGCTGGAAGGGGCGACGCCCCACTTTGCGGCGCAGCCCCTTGTGCGAAGCGATCTGCGCCAGCCAGCCCGAAGAGGCGCGCACGGCGGCGGCAAAAACTGCTACCATCGCGCGCCGCCAACTGATCCGTCCTGCCATGACCGTCCTCAGCCACACCCATCCGCTGGTACTCCAGCTGGAAAACGATTTGCTGCCCCTGTTCCGCGCCGCCCTGGCGCCACTTGCGGCCGCCGCGCCACAGGTGCTCGCCTCCGTGTTCGCCTTTTCCAGCGGCACGGCCAGCGCCTTCGAGGATTATCACTTCGGCATTTCCTGCCTGCTCGAGGACGTGCCCGAGGATGCTGCGGAAGAAGTCGCCCTGCTGGTCAGCGTCACGGGCCTCGACGCCGGCGCCCGGCTCAGCGCCAAGGTCGTCTGGGGCCAGCCCTCGGGCCTGGTGGAAATGCAGGCCGGGCTGCAGAGCGGCGACGTGCATGCCCTGCATGCGGCCTTGCCCGACCTGCTGGCCAGCTTGCAACAGGCAGCCAGCCGTGGCAGGCCAGATGTGACAGGCGCATGAAAAAGTTCCAAGAAACAACAACTTACGATTTCCGCAGCGCAACTTTATTGACTTCCACTAGTCCTAGCGCCTATCCTTTCAGTTACGTTTGGTGAGAATGTGTGCATGTTCCTGCGAGCATGCAGACGGCGTCGCCTTGCTTGCGCAAAGTCCATTCCGCATTTTTATTGCACCATCAGGGCAACGTGCCTGGACGGCCGCTGCCAGCAAATACGGAGCTGCCTGCCATGCCATCGCACCACCATTTTCCTGCAACATCCTTGCTGGGCTGTGTCTTCCTGCTGGCCGCCCTGCCCGCGCAGGCACAGACCACGGAAAGCCCTGCCGCCACCTTCAGCGCCAATGCCAGCCTTACCTCGCAATACATTTCGCGCGGCTTTCGCCAGACCTGGGGCAAGCCGGCCCTGCAGGCGGGCATTGACTACGCGCACACGAGCGGCTGGTCGCTGGGCACCTGGGCTTCCACCGTCAGCGACCGCTATATCGAGGATGCGACCATCGAATGGGACCTGTACGGCGGCTACAGCGGCACGCTGGGCGTACTGGGCTACAGCGTGCTCGCGTATTACTACAAGTATCCGGGCGCCGTCTACCACGCCACCAGTGTCAAGTACGACTATGGCGAACTGTCGCTGGGCCTCAGCTACAAGATGCTGTACGCCAAGTACAACCATACCGTCACGCGCGACTTTTTCGGCATCACGAATGCGCGCGGCACGGGCTACCTGGACGTGGGTGCGAATGTCGACCTGGGCAACGCCTGGACCTTGAACCTGCACGCCGGCAATGGCCGGGTGGCGGGCGCCGGGAATGCCATGTGGAACTGGCGTGACGCCAAGGTCGGCGTCACCAGGGCCTTCGACGGCGGCTGGAGCACCAGCGCTGCCGTGACGCGGGCCTGGGGCGCCACCGACGCCTACGACCATTACACGCTGGGCATCCCGAATGCGGCCGGCCAGTTCGATACCTCGAACCCGGCCGCGACGACCTTCGTGCTGGCCGTCAGCAAGACTTTCTAGGCGCGCTACCCGCGACGCCCGAGACACCGATACCTCTCCCCATCAAGGAACAGCCTCATGCAACTATCACTGAACAGTAAAATCTGCGTCGCCGCCACCGCGCTCGCCATCCTCAGCCTGGGCGTCACGGCGGCGGTAATCGGCTACAAGAGCAGCGCCAGCGCCGAAGCGGCCGCCCTGGAACTGGCGCGCACGTCGGCGCGCGAAGTGGCGGGCGCGCTGCAGGCGCGCATCTCCAGCAACCTGGCCAGCGTTTCCAGCCTGGCCGGCGCCATGCGCGGCACCAAGAGCGCCAGCCTGCCCCTGCAGCGCGATCAGATCAATGAGCTGACCAAGGCGACGCTGACCAGTTCGGAAGACTTGCTGGGCGCAGCCGTGACGTGGGAACCGGACGCGCTCGACGGCAAGGATGCGGAATTTGCCAACCAGAAACCGAACTACGACGCCAGCGGCCGCTTCATGCCCTACTGGACGCGCGGCGCCGGCGGCAAGCTGCAAGTCGAACCCATCGTCTTCGACCCGAAACCGGGCGCCAATGACTGGTACGACGTGCCCAAGCGCACCGGCAAGACCTTCTTTACGGAACCGTATATCTACCCTGTCGATGGCAAGGATGTGCTGATGGCTTCGCTGGTGGCGCCCATCATGATCGACGGCAGCTTCAAGGGCACGGCCAGCGCCGACTTCATGCTCACGCGCCTGGCGAAAATCCTCGCCGGCCTGAAAGTGATCGAGGGCGGCAAGCTGGCCCTGATCTCGAACGGCGGCCTGTACGCCAGTCACCCCGCGCCTGAGCGGCTGGGCAAGAAGGCGGACGACGTGCCGGCCGCCGGCCTGGAAAAAGTACGCCAGGGCCAGGCGTATGAATACGAGGACGACAAGGGCTACATCCACTTGCTGCAACCGCTGCAGATCCACCCCGATATCGCGCCCTGGAGCGTGGAATTGAATTTCCCGAAAAGCGTGGCCACGGCTTCGGCGCGCGACCTGATGATCTACACCCTGATCGTCGCCCTGCTGTGCGCGGCAGCCACGGCCGGCATTTTGATCCTCGTCGTCAACCAGCTGACGCGCCCCCTGCGCACCCTGGGCCGCACCATGACAGACCTGTCCAGCGGCGATGCCGACCTGCGCGTCAAGCTGGAAGTCAGGGGTACCGACGAGCTGGCCGTGATCGGCAAGGGTTTCAACGCCTTCGTGGAAAAGATCCACGCCGTGCTGCTGCAAGTGCAAGCCAGTGCCGACAACGTGGCCCGTGCCAGCGCGGAAATTGCGCAAGGCAATAACGACCTGTCGGCCCGCACGGAACAGCAAGCCAGCTCGCTGGAAGAAACGGCCGCCTCGGTGGAAGAGCTGACGGGCACCGTCAAGGAAAACGCCGACCATGCGCGCCAAGCGAATCAATTGGCCGCTTCCGCGTCCAGCGTAGCGCAAAAGAGCGGCGAAGTAGTCGGCAAGGTGATCGAAACGATGACGTCGATCAATGACTCATCGAACAAGATCGTCGACATCATCAGCGTCATCGATGGCATCGCCTTCCAGACGAACATCCTGGCCCTGAACGCGGCCGTGGAAGCGGCGCGCGCGGGCGAACAAGGGCGCGGCTTCGCCGTCGTCGCCACGGAAGTGCGCAACCTGGCGCAGCGCTCGGCAGCGGCAGCCAAGGAAATCAAACTGCTGATCGACGATTCCGTGGGCAAGGTGGCGGCCGGCAGCAAGCTCGTCGATGAGGCGGGCGCCACCATGGAGCAAGTGGTCGACAGTGTGCGCAAGGTCACCGCCATCATGGCCGACATCAGCGTCGCCACCAACGAGCAAAGCGACGGCATCGCCCAGGTCAACCAGGCGCTGGCGCAGATGGATGGCGTGACGCAGCAAAACGCGGCCCTCGTCGAGGAAGCCGCAGCGGCCGCCGAAAGCCTGCAAGACCAGGCCAGCCATCTGGCCGAAGTGGTCAGCGTGTTCAAGCTGGGCGCACAGCAACAAGCAGCGGCGCCGGCAGTGAAGACGGTGGCAACGCCGCGCACGCCGCCCGCCGTCAAGGCAGCTCCGCCAGGCAAGCGCCTCGCCTCGATCAAACCGGCGCCCGCAGAAAGAACGCAAGCCAAGGCGCCAGCCGGTGATGACTGGGAAGAGTTTTAAGCAAGCCACGCCTGCCGGCAGCGCATTGCTCTTGATTTAAATCAAATCACGAATACATTCGGTGAGGATTGCCACCCATCCATCCTTTTATACTGTTGCCGCGCCTACGGCACGCATGCTTGCCGGCATGAAAGGATGGGGCATGAAAAAAGTTGTGGCAATAGTATTGACATCGAGCACCGCACTGCTGGCAGGCTGCGGCGGTGGCGGCAGTGATGCAGGCAATGCCAATGCTGGCTCGGCGCTGGCCGCCTACGTCGGCACCTGGCAAGCGCCATGCGACGACCATGAGCGCGAGATCATGGTCGTCGCAGCCAAGGCCGATGGCAGCGGCGCGATGGAACTGACCTCCACCACAGAAACCTATCTCAAGGCCGACTGCAGCGGCACCTTGCTGGGGACGGAAAGCATGACCGCGAAGATCAGCGCGACGCCGGATGGCGTGGCCGACGTTCTGGTCAAACTGACGGAAAATGGTGCCGCGACCCATGTGCGCATCGACAAGCTGAACCTGTCCATTCCCGCCTATGCCTTCAACGTCACGGGGCCTGGCGTGCAATACGTAAAGAAAGATGGCAAACAGCAATGGTGCATCGAATATGAAGGCGGCTCCACCTGCCTGCTCGACGAAGGCATGCGCCCGGCGCAAACCATCCAAGGTGGCGTTCTATTGCGCGACAACAAGCTCTACACCTTCTCGCATAACGGCACCAGTTATGTGCCCGACACGCTGTATGTAAGAAAATAGGCGCGGGACTGGCTGCGGGGCCCGTGGCCCTGCAGCTGCATGGCTACGCGTCCGTTGGCGAGCGTCTGTGCAGGATCGAATAAACATTCAAAAATAGAAAGCTATTCTGTTGAAAAAACAGGGCTTGCCATGTCGCAGCATACCTTCCCCCTGCCTTCCCACGCCGCCATGCCGAACGCGATCAGGCCTTGCTGGGCGGCATAGTCGCTGGCGCGGAAGACTATCCGTGGACGCTGTGACGGCGCGCGGACAAAAAAATCGCCGGACCGGATTGACTCCGGGCCGGCGCTCAGGTCTCGCCTGACTACGTGATTACTTGAGCGGCATGGCGATACCGAACATCACCGACTGGGTCCGACCGCTATCGATGTTCAGATTGCTGTTGTAGTCCAAGGTGATCGTCATGCCGTTCGATAGCAGCAACTTCACGCCCAGCCCCGCCGTCCAGTTGCCCGTCTGCTGCGGCACCGTGCGGATCACGTACACGGGGCCGTCGGCCACCAGGTCGGCATATGCCAGGCGCGCATCATCGGCGCCCTGGAACTGGTGCCGGTACTCGAGCCGCGCGCGCGGGAACCACGTGCCCAGGCCGCCCACATAGATGCCCTCTGCCCGCACGCCCAGCGCGCCGATGCGCGAACGCACGGTCTGCTTGAAGTAGCTCAGGGCGTTGATGCCCGCCGCCTTCTCCGTGTATGGATCGAGCTTGGCCGACATCAGTTCCACGCGGCCATACGGCGACCACATCCAGGTCTCATGGCGCATCTCCATGCCGCCCACCAGCGCGCCGAACACTTGCTTGCCGTCGCGCTCGCCCGTGGCGAAACCGCTGCCATCGGTCAGGTAGCGCGACGCGTCGTATTGCAAGGTGCCGTAACCGAGTACGCCGTCAAGGAAGACGCCCTTGCTTGGACGCAGGCTGCCATACACGGCCGCCACGGCGCTGTCGGCCGTACTGCGGCTGCCGTTCTGGCCCACGTCGCTGCGGTCATGGCTGAAACCGGCACCCACGCCCAGGGTCGCCAGGTCGCTGAGGCGGTAATCGCCGCCCACGCTGACGCCGTTGGTGCGGAAACGGAAGCCCGTCTCGCGCCCATTCACATAGTGCTGGCCGAAATCCACGGCGCCACCGAGCCACAGCGACAAGGCCTGCTTCTGCGTGTCCGGCTTTTGCGGCATGTCCGGCAAGCCATTCGTTGCCTGGCTGACATCCACCTGTTGCCGGTCGCTGCTGAAACCGGTATCGGGCTGGCGCAAGGCCGCCTTGCGCATGAACGGTTTCACCGCCGTGCCAAACACGCGGTCCGCTTCGTCCGCCTGCCAGCGCGCCAGCGCTGCCGTCGGGTTGCCGCTGTCGTTCGGCGGCGTCAGGCTCAGGCCAAAGCTGGACCTTCCCCAGCCGTCGCCATGCAGGCTTTCCAGGCGCTGCGTGAAGTTCGACAGCTGCGCCGTGGCGAAGCGCCGCGCCGCATCGGCTTGCGCCGCCTGCAAGCCGATCACTTCCGGATCGACCGACGGATCGCGCCGCGCCGTGACGGTGACGTTGACCACGCCCGGTTTCGAAGTGGCAAAGGCATTGCTCAGGGTGTAGCTGACAACGGCTGCGCCGGCAAATTTGCCCGAGGCCGCAAAGCTCAGCTGGTACGACGGCTTGCCGGCCGTGCCCACGTCGCGCACCACCGCCTTGCCCGCCTCCGCCGGCGCCACGCTGAGCACATTGGCCGCCGTGAACGGGCCGCCCGTGGCGCCCGCCGTCAGGTCGACCGTCACCGTCAGGCCCGCCACCACCGTGGCACTCTGGCTGGCCACCTGCGGCATCGGATTGACGCTGATCGTCGACGTCACCGGCGCCGAGGTGCCGAACACGTTCGACACGGTGTAGCCGATGCTGACGTCGCCGCTGGTATTGATACCTGGCGTATAGACGATGTCCATGCCATTGACGACGGCCGTGCCGCTGGCCGGTTGCGTGGTAATGGCCACTGCCGTGAATGGCCCGCCCGTGGCGCCTTCCGTCACGTTCAACGTCACCGGCGTGCCGGCCAGTACCGTCGCCGTCTTGGCGACAGGCAGGGGCACCGGCTGCGGCGCTACCGTCACGCTGACCGTGGCCGGCGCGGACGTGCCGCCCGGGCCAGTGGCCGTGTAGCTGAAGGCGTCCGGGCCGAAATAGTTGGCATTCGGCACATACGTCACCTTGAAGCTCGCGCCCACGGCGCGCGCCATGCGCGCCGAGGCACCGCTCGACACCACTGTGACGATCCCATGCTGCGGCGGCGTGACGATGGTCACGCCCGTGATCGGGCTGCCATCGGTCGAGGCGATCGTCAGGCTCACTTCCTGGTTGGCCGAGGTGGTCGCCGTTTCATTCGGCACCGGCGGCGGCGCCTGGTTCACCTGCAGGGTCAACGCCAGTTGCACCGTGAACTGGTTCGCGTCCGCCACGCTGATGGTAAATGCGAAACTGCCGAACGGGGTCGGCGTGCCGCTCAATACGCCGCTGGCCGCATCGAGCACCAGGCCGGCAGGCAAGGCGCCGCTGCTGACGGAATACGCGTACGGCGCGACGCCGCCGGCCGCCGTGAAGGTCTGGCTATACGCGTCGCCGGCACGGATGGGCGCCAGGCTGGCCGGCGTCAGGCTCAAGGTTGGCGCGGCGACGGCCAGGGTATAGCTGTTGCTGGCACTGAACGGCGCGCCCACGCCCGTGCTGCTGTCCGTGACCTTGATACTGAACGGGAAATTGCCCGCCACGTTCGTCGTGCCGGACAGCACGCCGGTGGATGCGTTCAGGGTCAACCCGACAGGCAAGGCACCCACCACGGCATAGCTGTACGGCGCCGTGCCGCCCGCTGCCGTCAGGGTCGTGCTGTAGGCCGCTTCCGCCGTCGGGTTGGGCAAGCTGGCCGGCGTCAGGGCGAGTGTCGCCGACGCCACGGTCAGCGTATAGCTTTGCGTACCGGTAAACTGGTGCGCATCGGCCGCCTGCACGCTCAAGGTGAAGCTGCCGGCCGCCGTCGGCGTGCCGTTCAGCAAACCGCTGCTGCTCAGGGTCAGGCCTGCGGGCAGGCTCCCGCTCGACACCGTATAGGCATAGGGAGCGACACCGCCGCTGGCCGTCAGTTGCTGGCTGTACGCCGTGGCCACTGTCGCCGCCGGCAAGGTGCCCGGCGTGACAGTGATGCTCGGCGCGCCCACGCTCACGGTATAGCTGTTGCTGGCGCTGAACGGCGCACCCGCGCCCGTGCTGCTGTCGCTGGCGCGCAGGCTGAAGGTAAAGCTGCCCGCTACATTGGTCGTGCCGGACAGTACACCGGTGGCCGCGTTCAGGCTCAGGCCGGCGGGCAGGCTGCCGCTGGCCACGCTGAAGGTGTACGGCGCCGTACCGCCCGCTGCCGTCAGCGTCGTAGTGTAGGCCGCTTCCGCCGTTGGATTCGGCAAGGTGGCAGGCGTCAGGCTGAGCGTGGCGGAGGACACCACCAGGGTATAGCTTTGCGTGCCGGTGAACTGGTGCGCATCGGCTGCTTGCACGGTTACGGTAAAGCTGCCGGCCGCCGTTGGCGTGCCGCTCAGCAAACCACTGCTGCTCAGGGTCAGGCCTGCGGGCAGGCTCCCGCTCGACACCGTATAGGCATAGGGAGCGACACCGCCGCTGGCCGTCAGTTGCTGGCTGTACGCCGTGGCCACTTTCGGCGCCGGCAACGTTGCCGGCGTCACCGTGATTACGGGGGCGGCAACGCTCAACGTGTAGCTGTTGCTCGCGCTGAATGGCGCACCCGTCCCCGTGCTGCTGTCGCTGGCACGCAAGCTGAAGGTAAAGCTGCCGGCTACATTCGTCGTGCCGGACAGGACGCCGGTGGCCGTATTCAGGCTCAAGCCGGCAGGCAGGCTGCCGCTGCTGACACTGAAGGTGTACGGCGCCGTGCCGCCCGCTGCCGTCAGTGTCGTAGTGTAGAGCACTTCCGCTGTCGGATTGGGCAAGCTGGCCGGGGTCAGGCTGACGCTAGGATTGCCCACAGCGACCGCCACTGTGGCTGACGCGGACGTGCCGCCGGCGTTGCTGGCCGTATAGGTAAAACTGTCTGGCCCGGCATAGCCTGCCGTTGGCGTGTAGCTGATGCTCATGCCGCTGACCGTCGCCGTACCGTGCGCAGGTGCCGATGCCACGGCCACCGACGTCGCTGCGCCGCCGCTCAGGTTCAGGGTGATCGGATTGGCGCTGCTGCCATACGCCACCGTCGCGCTCACGGCGCCGGCAATGGGCACGCCGGGCGTCACCGTGATCGTCACGGTGGCCGCCGCCGACGTGCCACCGGCGTTGCTGGCCGTAAAGGTAAAACTGTCCTGCCCGGTATAACCTGCCGCCGGCGTGTAGGTGATGCCGGTGCCACTGACCGTCGCCGTACCGTGCGCAGGTGCCGATGCCACGGCCACCGACGTCGCCGCGCCGCCGCTCAGATTCAATGGAATCGCAGTAGCAACGCTGCCATACGCCACCGTCGCGCTGACGGCGCCGGCAATGGGCACGCCGGGCGTCACCGTGATCGTCACGATCGCCGCCGCCGACGTGCCACCGGCGTTGCTGGCCGTATAGGTAAAACTGTCCTGCCCGGAATAACCTGCCGTTGGCGTGTAGCTGATGCCGGTGCCGCTGGCCGTCGCCGTACCGTGCGCAGGTGCCGATGCCACGGCCACCAAGGCCGCCGCGGCGCCGCTCAGGTTCAGCGTAATCGGGTTGGCGCTACTGCCGTAAGCCACCGTCACGTTGACATTGCCAGCTATGGGCGCGCCGGCCGCCACTGTGACGGAGTACGCGCGCGAACCTGTGTAGGGTCCGCTGCCGGTGCTGCTGTCGGTGGCCGTGACGATGAAGTTGAATGGTCCCACTGCCGTCGGCGTGCCCGACAATGTACCGTCGGACGCCAGGCTCAGGCCCGTGGGCACGCTGCCGCCGGTGACGGCATAGCTGTACGTCGCCGTGCCGCCGGCGGCAGAGATGCCCTGGCTGTAGGCGACGCCGGCTGTCATCGCGGGCATGACCGTCGGCGTGATACTGATCGTCGGTGTTGCCACCGTCATCGAGTAGGCGCGCGCGCCCGAATACGGACCGCTGCCCGTCGAACTGTCAGTGGCGCGCACAGTGAAGTTGAAGACGCCGCCGGCCGTCGGGGTGCCTGACAGCACGCCGGTGGCCGTATTCAGACTCAAGCCGGCCGGCAAGGAACCGGTACTGATCGCATAGGTGTATGGCCCTGTGCCGTTCGCTGCCGTCACGTTCTGGCTGTAAGCACTACCCACGGCTGCCGCTGGCACGCTACTTGGCGTAATCGTAATGCTGGGCCCGCTGACCGTGACAGTAACAGTGGCCGGCACCGAAGTGCCGACGCCGTTGCTGGCCGTGTAGGTAAAGCTGTCGCTGCCGCCGTAACCGACCGTCGGCGTATAGCTGATGCTGGTGCCGCTGGCCGTCGCCGTACCGTGCGTGGCAGCGGACGCCACCGCCACCGATGTCGCCGCGCCGCCGCTCAGGTTCAGCGTAATCGGGTTGGCGCTACTGCCGTAAGCCACCGTCACGTTGACATTGCCAGCTATGGGCGCGCCGGCCGCCACTGTGACGGAGTACGCGCGCGAACCTGTGTAGGGTCCGCTGCCGGTGCTGCTGTCGGTGGCCGTGACGATGAAGTTGAATGGTCCCACTGCCGTCGGCGTGCCCGACAAGGTACCGTTCGACGCCAGGCTCAGGCCTGCGGGCAAGCTGCCAGTTGTGACGGCATAGCTGTAGGTGGCCGTGCCGCCGGCGGCAGTGATGCCCTGGCTGTAGGCGACGCCGACCGTCATCGCCGGCATGATCGTTGGCGCGATGGTGATCGTCGGTGCTGCCACCGTCATCGAGTAGGCGCGCGCGCCCGAATACGGGCCGCTGCCCGCTGAACTGTCCGTGGCGCGCACGGTGAAGTTGAAGACGCCGCCGGCAGTCGGCGTGCCAGACAGCGCGCCGGTGGCGGTATTCAGGCTGAGCCCGGCCGGCAAGGAGCCCGCACTGATCGCATAGGTGTATGGCCCTGTGCCGTTCGCTGCCGTCACGTTCTGACTGTAAGCCGTCCCTACGGTTGCCGCAGTCACGGTGCTTGGAGCAAGCGTGATGGTGGGCCCGCTGACCGTGATCGTCACGGTGGCCGGCGCCGAAGTGCCGACGCCGTTGCTGGCCGTGTAGGTAAAGCTGTCGCTGCCGCCGTAACCGGCCGTCGGCGTATAGCTGATGCTGGTGCCGCTGGCCGTCGCCGTACCGTGCGTGGCAGCGGACGCCACCGCCACCGAAGTCGCCGCGGCGCCGCTCAGGTTCAGCGTAATCGGATTAGCAGTGCTGCCATAGGCCACCGTGGCGTTGACTGCCCCGGCAACCGGGGTACTGGGCAATATCGTGACGTTATAGACGATGGGGTTCAGGCTATCGTCACCGACAGTAAAGGTATCAAAGGTGGCATTGTCGCTCGCTCTATTTACATAGTGCACAATATTCGTGCTCACCGGATCCTGGACTATGTCACCATGCAACGGCGCAACCTGTATGGGCATCAGACCATAAGTACAAGGATTGGGATTGTAGTCCTGCAGAACAAACCCCCCTGACGCAATGGTGATGTTGACTGGGTTCTGGCAGGTAGTGGCAGCAACGGCATGATGCGACCACGACGACATCAGGAAAAACAGCACGGTCACCGCCACGCGCATCAGCCAGGGCGGCAAGAGCGCGGCACGCGACACGGGGCACCTGTCAGAAGTCCAGAAATTCACACCACTGACAGGGGACGGGCAACTCAATTTGCGGAGATTTGGAAACATCATTTTCCTTCGATACATTTTTGGATGAGGAAAGTCTGGACCAAGCCCTGCGCCATCACGGCCACCATTTACGTGGATTTCAGCCACCGCCAGCGGGTCTGAAAATGCTTCCCAATTTTATTGACGCTTGCTTTGCATTAACTTATGCTACTACGAGTAGCAAATAAAGCAACTAAAAATTATTGCAAAAAAATAGTTGCTTTAGTAGAAATAAATTACTGCCGGTGAAAGTATTAATCTGTTTTCCATTTAACAATAGTTATGGGGAGATAAATGCGATGTCTGACGTCTTTGTAGGCCAAATCATGATGGCGGGTTTTGGCTTCACACCAAGAGGATTTGCGGCTTGTAGCGGTCAAATCATGGCCATCCAGCAAAATACCGCTCTGTATTCCCTGCTGGGCACGCAGTACGGCGGGAACGGGCAAACAACCTTTGCCTTGCCCGACTTGCGCGGTCGCGCGCCTTTCGGTTCAGGAGCCTCTGCCGACGGGAACTGGCAACCAGCCCCTCTCGTTCAGGGCACACCGACCGGTTCGGAAACTGTCACCTTGCTAGCCACCCAGCTTCCAATGCACAACCATGCGGCCAGCGCACTGACGGCTGCGGGGGCGGTCAAGAATCCCGCTGGCGCACTGTATGCCAGCAGCGGGGCCGAATCAATTTATGCCGCAGCATCAGGGCAGCAAGTGGCGCTGGCGCAGCAGACGCTGGGCAGCGTTGGCGGCAATGGCCCGCATAACAATATGCAGCCTTTCCGCGTCATCAATTTCAACATTGCCTTGAGTGGTGTTTATCCATCGCGCAACTAAACCGCATCCCACCTTGTTAACGGAGTACATCCATGTCCCAATGTTATGTAGGTGAAATTCGCCAGTTTGCCTTTCCACGCATACCCACTGGGTGGTTTGCCTGCGACGGCAGCCTGAAACCCATCTCTGAATATGAAGTGTTGTTCATGTTGCTCGGCACCACCTATGGTGGCGATGGTCAGAACACTTTTGGCGTGCCGGATTTGCGCGGCCGGTTGCCTTTGCACCAGGGGCAAGGACCGGGTCTCACCGCGCGCATAATCGGCGAAACCGGGGGCAGCGAACAAGTCACCCTGACAACAGCCCAGATTCCTCAACATACTCACACCTATTTCGCCACCAACGCCACTGCCACTGCCGCAACGCCAGGGCCGACGCTGGTGCTGGGGGCTGCCACCAACAGCGACAATATGTACGCGACCAGTGCGACAGGGGCCACGCCGACGGTGCTGTCGGACGTCGCCTGCGGCCTGCGTGGTAACAACCTTCCGCATGACAACGCCATGCCAACGTTGGCCGTGTCATTTTGCATTGCCTATGAAGGGGTCTACCCTACGCAACAGTAATGACGGCAGTCCATCCGACTTCACAGGAGAACAATCGTGGCATCACCTTTCATCGGCGAGATTCAGATCTTCGGTTTCAATTTTCCACCATCAGGCTGGGCGCTGTGCAACGGCGCCACCTTGCCACTGCAGCAGTACACCACGCTATTTGCACTGATTGGCACCACCTACGGTGGCAATGGCACGAGCACCTTCCAACTCCCCAATATCGTCGGGCGCTCCGCCTGCAGCCAAGGTACGGGACCAGGCTTGGCAGCACGTGACATTGGCGCACCCTTTGGCAGCGCTGGCGTGTCGCTGACCACGGATCAACTGCCGTCGCACCGGCATGGCATGACGGTCAACCGCCAGCCCACGGCCAGTCTGCAAAGCAATGCTCCGTTAACAAACGCACTGCTGTTGGCACCAAGCAAGACGGCGGCCATGACGGTTTCCGTGACGCCCGATACCACGCTGGCACCCAATGCCATTGGCATGAGCGGTGGCAGCCAGTCACACGAAAACCGCCAACCCTTGCTGGCATTAAACTATTGCATAGCACTGCAGGGGGAATTTCCCCGTTTCGATTGAACGCAACGGGATGGGGAGCGAGGCAGGCGCACAGCCTGCCTCGCCGCTGAGCGCGCCAGCAACTGGCGCGCACGCCTAATTGAACACGGCCTGGTACAGGAAGCCCTGGTTGTCGCGCGCCACCGGCACCAGGAAAATCCCCACTTCACCGAAAGCATCATGCTGCAGCTGGAAAATTTTCTGGTTGAAGAGAATGGCGGATGAGTTACGAAAAAGCAAGCTGAACGGCGAACGCAGCATCCCCTGCAAGGTCGCTGCCGGCAGTGGTCTCGCCTCCACCAGGACGAACGGCGCATTGCCGTCACTGACCGAGACAAACGTTTCATTCAGGCGCGGCGCAAAATGCTCGAGGGTCAGTATATCCATGGTGCGCTTCCGTTTTGGTAGATACAGGACAGTGACTTATTCTAAATGAATCATTGTTTCATTGAAACTCTTTTAATGCGGAATTTGCCAGCGGGTACTGCGCATCGACAGCACCCGCCGGCATTACCGCTTACTGCATGGCTGCCTCCAGCCCCGGTGCAAACTCGGCGCCATGCTTGATCTGCGCGGTGGACGCCTTCAGAGTGGCGCCGATCGGCTCTGCACGGCCAGCCAGGCATTGTCCCAGGAAGTTTTCCGTCACCGCATTGAAGGCGATGTTGTTCACGGGCCGGGCAAAGCCATGGCCCTCGTCAGGGAACAGCACATACGTGACGGGAATGTTCTTGGCCGCCATGGCCGCCACGATCTGGTCCGATTCAGCCACGTTGACGCGCGGGTCGTTCGCGCCCTGGCCGATCAGCAGCGGGCGCTGGATGTTCTGCGCGAAATTCAGCGGCGAACGCTCCTTCAACAGCGCCTTGCCCTCCTCCGTGGTCGGGTCGCCCATGCGCTTGTAGAACTGCTGCTTGCCCGCTTCCCAGTACGGCGGGATGGTTTGCAGCAAGGTGAACAGGTTCGACGGGCCGACGATATCGACGCCGCAGGCAAACGTGGTCGGCGTGAACGCCATGCCGGCCAGAGTGGCATAGCCCCCATACGAGCCGCCCATGATGGCCACCTTGTCGGCCGTGGTCACGCCGCTCGTCACGGCCCATTGCACCGCGTCGAGCAAGTCGTCATGCATCTTGCGGCCCCACTGCAGGTCGCCGGCCGAGATGAATTGCTTGCCGAAGCCCGTCGAGCCGCGGAAGTTCACCGACAGCACGGCGTAGCCGCGGTTGGCCAGCCACTGGTGATAGCCATTGTAGCCATACGTATCGCGCGCCCACGGGCCGCCGTGCACCAGCAGCACCATCGGCACCGCCTGCGATGGCGCGCCGCCGGCGCTCGCCTTCGATGCCTGCGGCAAGGTCAGATAGGACACCAGGTTCAGGCCGTCGCGCGCCTTGATTTGCTGCGGATACATGGGCACCAGCGGCGCGCCTTCCAGTTCCGGACGCGTCACGTAAAGCCGCGTGAGCTTTTTGGTCTTGCGCTCGTACAGCCAGCTCGATGGGGGCGCCGTGACGGCGTCGACTGCCACCAGCCATTTATCGTCGGCATCCGTGCGCGACGTCACCGTGAACTGGCCCTTCGTATTTTTCTTCAGGAAAGCCAGGTCGGCTTTCAGCTCGTCCGTCAGCGGCAGATATTCCTGCCGCAGATAATTGACGGTATAGGCCTGCACCCGGCCCGTGCGCGTGTCGTACAGGGCATCGGCGATATCCGTGCGCGGGTCTTGCGCCACCAGCGTGGTCTTGCCGCTGGCCACGTCCTGCGCCAGCAGCGCCGAAGTATTGCGGCCGCGCGAATCGGTCCAGTACAAGGTCTTGCCGTCGACCGTAAACGCCAGCGGCGCCGTGGTCTGGGCATCTTCCAGGCCGACTTCGGCCAGCGGCGTGCTCTCGACCTTGCCATCCTTCAAGCGGAAATACGTCATGCCGCCATCGGCGCGCGCCTTGCTGGCGATGCGCAAGTGCAGCAGTTCATCGGCGACAAAGCCGCCATAGCCATCGTTCTGCTGCACCAGGGTCAGCTTGCCGCTGGCCAGGTCCAGGCTGTACACGTCGTGCCAGCGCGCATCGCGGTTATTGATGCCGACAAGGATGCGCTCCTTCACCTTGCTGCTGATCTGGACTATCCGCACCCGCGTCTTCTCGAACGGCGTGTAATTGATCTGCTTGCCGCTCGCCACGTTCACGCCGTACAGCAGGAAGTTTTCATCGCCGCCCTTGTCCTGGATGAACAGCAGGGTTGTCGAATCAGGCGACCAGAAGCTGCTGCGGATGGGCCGCACCTTTTCGTCCGTCAGCGGGCGCGCCTGCGCCAAGTCGCTGGCCGGCGCCACCCACACATTGAGCACGCCATCGCGCGGCGCGATCCACGACAGCCACCGCCCATCGGGACTGAGCTTGCCACCGGACTTGCTGGGATTACCAAACAGCTTGGCCCGCTCGATCAGCGGCGTTTCCTTGACAGGGACTTGCGCGTGCGCCGGCAGTGCGCTGGCGAACAACAGGACAGGCAGGACATAGCGAATCATGGATACCTCATGGTTGATGAATGAAGGGAAACTTCACACGTGCATGTGCCAGCAAATCATAGGCCAAAATAGTATTGCCAGGTTGACTACGCGACAGGGGACGGAAATCGGGGGACAGGATGATGGAAAGAGGGGATGAAAGGAAGAGCGGATGATGCATGCCGTCATGGCGACGTCGCGCAAAAAGAAAAAGGCCAATCCGAAGATTGGCCTAAGTCCTTGATTCTTATGGTCGGGACGGGAAGATTCGAACTTCCGACCCCATGCACCCCATGCATGTACGCTACCAGGCTGCGCTACGCCCCGACGAGGTGGGAATTATAGCAGAGGCTTTTAGGTTTTTGCCATGCTTTGCGCATGACTCATAGTGAACTGCGCAAACTTTTTTTCAGCCTGGGGGCAGGCGTCCTATTCGCCCAGCAGCAATGCCGTCAAGACAATGCGGAAACCGGCGATCAGGGGTTCGACCTTGACCTCGGGATTATGCACCAGCCGCACGGGCAAGCCCTGATACATGGCGATCATGGTATTCAGGCGGCCTTCCAGCATCTCTTCGTCAGCCGGCAAGCCACGCTTGATGCGCGCATCCTTGATAATGGAGAGAAGCAGTTGGCGCGAGCGCTGGTCCGCACAGTGCAACATTTGCGCGATGGCGGGGTTGCGCGAAGCCTCGGCAAAAATTTCCAGTGGCATCACCCAGGTTTTCGGGTCCAGGCTTTCCAGCACATGCTCGCCAGCATTGTCGACCACGGCCTGCAGCGGGTCTTCGCGCTGCGCCAGGTCTTGCATCAGGTTGGTGACCCGCTCCATGTTCTTCATGACGAAGGCGGCGATGATGGCATCCTTGCTGTCAAAATAATTATAGATGTGGCCCGCGCTCATGCCGGCCGCCTTGGATATCTCGGCCATGCTGGCGCCGTGGAAACCGCGGCGGCTGAAACAGCTTTCGGCCGCATCGAGCACCTGCTTGCGCCGCGTGTTGGCGCGTTCGGGATCCGGATGCTTCTTTTCAACTTGGTTCATGATTTTCCAGTAGCGCGCCGGCCCTGCCCTTGCGGGCAAGGCCGGCCTCGGCGTCCCCGTGATTATTGGACGCTGCCAGCCGCCGCAACGGCTGTCTGCTCAGGCTGCCAACCGCCGCCCAGTACCTTGTACAAGGTCACCAGGTTGGTCGATTTGGCCAGGCGCGCCGTGATCAGGCTTTGCTGCGCCGTGTACAGCGCGCGCTGGGCCACCAGGGCGTTCAGGTAGGACTCGGCGCCCTGCTTGTAGCGCGCGTCATGGATGGTGTAGCTCTTCGTCGACGCCTCGACCAGCGAGACCTGCGACTGCAGGCGCTCGTCGATGGTGCCGCGCTGGGCCAGCGCATCGGACACTTCACGGAAGGCGACCTGGATCGCCTTTTCGTATTGCGCCACGGAAATTTCACGCTGCACCTTGGCGATATCGAGATTGGCGCGGTTCACGCCGCCATCGAAGATCGGCAAGCTGATCTGCGGAATGAAGCTCCACGTGCCGCTGCCCGCCTTGAACAGACCCGACAGGTTGTCGCTCAGCGAACCGGCCGTGGCCGTCAGCGAAATGCGCGGGAAGAAGGCCGCGCGCGCGGCGCCGATGTTGGCGTTGGCAGCGCGCAGGGTGCGCTCGGCCGCCAACACGTCGGGACGGCGTTGCAACACATCCGACGGCAAGCCGGACGGAATGTCCGCCAGCGCCGTCACGGCGCCGAACTCGGCTGGCGGCAGCAAGTCGGCCGGCACGGGGCCGCCCACCAGCAAGACCAGCGCGTTTTGATCCAGCGCCACCTGGCTCGTGAAGACCGCCACGTCGGAACGGGCCGACTCGACACTGGTCTGGGCATCGTACTTGTCCAGGCCGGAAGTCGCACCGGCACTGAAGCGGCGTACGGCCAGGTCATACGACGACTGCTGGCTCTTCAAGGTATCTTGCGCCACGCGCAGGCGCTGCTGGTCGGCCACCAGGTTCAGATAGGTGCTGGCCACTTCGGCCACCAGACTGATCTGCTGCGCACGGCGTGCTTCTTCCGTGCCCAGGTATTGTTCCAGCGCGCTGTCGGACAGGCTGCGCACGCGGCCGAAGAAGTCCAGCTCGTAGGCCGACACGCCCAGGTTCGCCGTGTACTGGCGGTTGATGGACGCTTCGCCGTTGGCGCTGGCATTCTTCGGCACGCGGCTGGCCGACTGGCCGCCGGAAGCCGACAGGGTCGGGATCAGGGAGGCGCGTTCGATGCCGTACGTGGCGCGCGCCTTCTCGATGTTCAGGATAGAAACGCGCAGGTCGCGGTTGTTGGCCAGCGCCAATTCCAGTACCTGGCGCAGGCGCGCATCGGCAAAGAACTCGCGCCAGGCGACGTCCGCCACCGGCTTGGCGTCGGCGGCGGCCGTGTCGGCCTTGTAGGAAGGACCGGTCGGCCACGCCGTCGGCGCCGGCGCTGCCGGACGCTCATACGTAGGGGCCAGGCTGCAACCGGCCAGCAGGGCCAGTGCCGCCATGGAGAGTAGCGTTTTTTTCATATTAATGTGCATCCTTGGAAAGCGTGACGGCTGGCGAGCCAGGCGTCGCCGGCGTGGCTGGCGCGTCCGGCTTCGAGAAGAAGCCGCGCACCAGCACGAAGAACACCGGCACGAAGAAGATACCGAGGAAGGTGGCCGTCAACATGCCGCCCAGCACGCCGATACCGATGGCGTTCTGGCTGCCGGAACCGGCGCCGCTGGAAATGGCCAGTGGCAACACGCCCAGGCCGAAGGCAATCGAGGTCATCAGAATCGGACGCAGACGCAGACGCACCGCATGCAAGGTCGCGTCCAGCAGCGACATGCCCGATTCCTGCATTTCCTTGGCAAACTCGACGATCAGAATCGCATTCTTCGCCGACAGGCCCACCACCGTGAGCAAGCCCACCTGGAAGTACACGTCGTTCGACAGGCCGAACATCCACGTACCGAGCACGGCGCCGATCACGCCCAGCGGTACCACCAGCAGCACGGAGAATGGAATCGACCAGCTTTCATACAGCGCGGCCAGACACAGGAACACGATCAGCAGGGACAGCGCGTACAGCTGCGGCGTTTGCGAACCGGATTCGCGCTCTTCCAGCGACACGCCGGTCCAGCTGAAGCCGATGCCAGGCGGCAGCTTGGCGACCATCTCTTCCATCGCGTTCATGGCGGCACCCGTGCTTTGGCCCGGCGCCGGCGTACCCAGGATCTCTACCGACGGCAAGCCGTTGTAGCGTTCCAGGCGTGGCGACGCGTAAATCCACTTGCCGGTGGCGAAGGCCGAGAACGGCACCATCTGACCAGCGGTATTGCGCACGAACCACTTGTTCAAGTCTTCGGGCAGCATGCGCGAACTGGCGTCACCCTGGATGAACACTTTCTTCACGCGGCCACGGTCGAGGAAGTCGTTCACATACGAACTACCCCAGCCGACGCTCAGCACGCGGTTGATTTCCGAGATCTGCAAGCCCAGCGCGGTGGCTTTCTGCTGGTCGATGTCGATCTTGTACTGCGGCGTATCTTCCTGGCCATTCGGGCGCACGCCCACCATGGCCGGATTCTGCGACGCCATGCCCAGCAGCTGGTTACGCGCCGCCATCAGGGCGTCATGGCCGACACCGCCGATATCTTGCAGTTGCATGTCGAAACCGGTGGCGTTACCCAATTCCAGCACGGCAGGTGGTGCAAACGTAAATACCATCGCATCCTTGATCTGCAACAACTTGCCCATGGCGCGACCGGCCACGGCCGGCGCTTTTTGCGCCACGTCCGTGCGCAGCGACCAGTCTTTCAGGCGCACGAAGGCGATACCCGTGTTCTGGCCGTTACCGCCGAAGCTGAAACCGGCCACGGCAAACACGGAAGCGACGTTGTCTTTCTCGCTGTTCATGAAGTGGTCTTCGACCTGCTCGATCACTTTCAGGGTGCGCTCTTGCGTGGCGCCCGTCGGCAATTGAATCTGCGTAAACAGGATGCCCTGGTCTTCTTCCGGCAGGAAGGAGGTGGGCAAGCGCATGAAGACGAATACCAGGCCGGCCAGCAAGATGACATACAACAGCATCGAACGGGCGCGGTGGCGGATCATGCTGCCGACCAGGCCCTGGTACTTGTTGCTGCTGCTGTCGAAGCTGCGGTTGAACCAGCCGAAGAAGCCCTTGTTCGTCGCGTGATGGCCTTTTTCGACCGGTTTCAGCAGGGTGGCGCACAAGGCTGGCGTAAACACCAGCGCAACGATGACGGACAGCACCATCGACGAGACGATGGTGATCGAGAACTGGCGGTAAATTACGCCCGTCGAGCCGCCGAAGAAGGCCATCGGCACGAACACGGCCGACAGCACCATGGCGATACCGACCAGCGCGCCCGTGATCTGCGTCATGGACTTGCGTGTCGCTTCCAGCGGCGACAAGCCCTCTTCGCTCATCACGCGCTCGACGTTTTCCACCACCACGATGGCATCATCGACCAGCAGACCGATGGCCAGCACCATGGCGAACATGGTCAGCGTGTTGATCGAATAGCCAAACGCGTTCAGGATGCCGAAGGTACCCAGCAGCACGACCGGCACCGCCATGGTCGGGATCAGGGTGGCGCGGAAGTTTTGCAGGAACAGATACATCACCAGGAACACCAGGATGACCGCTTCCACCAGCGTCTTGACCACTTCTTCGATGGACAGTTTCACGAACGGGGTGGTGTCGAATGCCACCTGGTAGCTCATGCCTTCAGGGAATTGCTTGCTCAGGTTACCCAGCATGGCTTTCGCCGCATTGGCCGTATCGAGGGCATTCGCGCCCGTCGCCAGCTTGATCGCCACGCCGGTGGCCGCATGGCCGTTGTAGCGGGCCACGGTGTTGTAGTTCTCGCGGCCCAGTTCCATGGTGGCCACGTCCTTCAGGTGCACCATGGCGCCGTCGGTCGTGGTTTTCAGCAAGATGGCACCGAACTGCTCCACCGTTTGCAAACGGCTTTGCGCCGACACGGTAGCGTTCAGCTGCTGGCCCTTGATGGACGGCGTGCCGCCCAGTTCGCCAGCCGACACTTCCGCATTCTGCGCCTGCACGGCCGTGATCACGTCCGCCGGGGTCAGGTTGAAACTTTGCAGCTTGGCCGGATTGAGCCAGATACGCATGGCGTACTGCGAACCGAACAGTGTCACATCGCCCACGCCGGCAACACGGCTGAGCGGATCGACGACGTTGGCGGCCACATAGTCGCTCAAGTCGGTCTGGTCCATCTTGCCGTTTTCGGAAATGAAGCCGAACACCATCAGGAAGTTCTTCGTCGCTTTCGACACGACGAGACCCTGTTGCGTGACAGCCGTCGGCAGCAGTGGCGTGGCCAGCTGCAGCTTGTTCTGTACCTGCACCTGGGCGATGTCGGGATTGGTGCCGCTGCTAAACGTCAGCGTGATGCTGATGCCGCCAGTGGCATCGCTCGACGAGGCCATATAGCGCAAGCCGTCGATACCCTTCATCTTTTGTTCGATGACCTGGGTGACAGCGTCTTCCACGGTCTTGGCGGAGGCGCCAGGGTAGGAGCCGCTGATCGAAATCGACGGCGGAGCAATGCTCGGGTACTGCGCGATCGGCAGGCTGAGGATCGAAATCACGCCGGCAAGCATGATGACGATCGCGACCACCCAGGCAAAAATCGGGCGGTCAATGAAAAAACGGGCCATTAATATTCTCCTGAATTAGTGGGCGCTGGCAGCCGATGCTGCGGCAGAAGCGGCAGCGGCAGGCGCGGCAGCAGCCTTGGCCGGCACGGCAACGGCTGGCGCGCCTGGCTTGACTTTTTGCAAGCCTTCCACAATCACGCGATCGCCTGCGGCCAGGCCGGACGTCACCAGCCAGTCAGTGCCGACGGTGCCACTGGTGGTCAGCACGCGTTGCTCGACCTTGTTTTCCTTGTTCAGGATCAAGGCGGTGGCCTGGCCCTTCTGGTTGCGCGTCACGCCCACTTGCGGCACGGTGATGGCTTTTTCATCGACACCCGTTTCCAGCTGGGCACGCACGTACATGCCTGGCAGCAATTCGCCTTTCGGGTTCGGGAACAGTGCGCGCAAGATTACGTTGCCGGTGGTCGGATCGACCGTCACGCCGGAAAATTGCAGCTTGCCCGCTTCGCTGTACTTGCTACCGTCCGGCAAGATCAGGTCGACCTTGGCCTGGCCTTCGCCCACTTTCTTCAGCGAACCGTCGGCCATCTGGCGTTTCAGGCGCAGCAGGTCGGTGCTCGACTGGGTCACGTCGACATAGATGGGATCGAGTTGCTGCACGGTGGTCAGGGCTTCGGCCTGGCCCGCCGTGACCAGCGCGCCGGCCGTCACGCTCGAGCGGCTGGTGCGGCCGCTGATCGGCGCCGTCACGGTGCTGTATTTCAAGTTGATATTCGCCGTTTCCAGCGCCGCGGTGGCGGACTCGACGTCTGCCTTGGCTTGCTCGAACGCGGCAAGGGCATCATCGTATTCCTGGCGGCTCACGCCTTCGATGGCCACCAGTTCCTTGTAGCGGGACGCTTTCGGGCCAGCCGTCAGCAGGTTGGCCTTGGCTTTCGACAGCGCGGCCTTGGCCGAGTTGTATGCCGCCTGATAGGTGGCCGGATCGATCTGATACAGGGCCGTGCCCGCTTTCACATCGCTACCCTCGACAAACAGGCGCTTCTGGATCAAGCCACCGACTTGCGGGCGCACATCGGCGACCTGATAGGCATTCGTGCGACCGGGCAGTTCGGCACTCATCGGCAACGCGGCCGGATTAACAGTAAATACGACCACCTGTGGCGCTTGCTGCGCGTGAGGTGCTTCCTGTTTTTTACTGCAGCCGGCCATGATTACAGTGGCGCACAGAACGGCAATAGCGCCGCTCGTACGCGGCGACGTCAAGGAAAAGGTTGGTTGCATCTTGGACTTTCTGAAAAAGAAACTGGCTAGTGTCGTTAGAAATGAGTAAATTTATTAACGCAGATCAAAGAATGAACGATCATTCTAAAATCGTCAAGCATCGTTACAATTGAAACATAGTAACTATCAAGCGAATTAAATTATCAATGATGCAATACAATGAAGACAGCGACAGCGTCGGCACGCCAGCCAGTTGAAACAGGAAGCGGGCGGGCGGCGGCAAAACGGTAATGCGGAAAGATGGATTGAGTGATTACTGTAGCAGGGTAATGCGTTTTTTGCTGAAGCCGTGATCGCGCACGCAAGACTGTCCACGCGCTCACACCCGGCCATCATGAATATTTACTAATGGTATCGAAAAGACATGCCGCAGCCGACGCGCTACTATATTGGCCACAGCGTGGCAAAGCGGGGCGCAACGATGACAGCACAGGCGCAAGAAACGATGCAACACGTGGCGCAGGCGCCCTGACGGGCTGGGTGCGGCTACGCGGACGACATAGGGAAAATAGCGTTCACTTCCACTTGCCGCGCAATTCCTGCACCCTTTGCTGCAGCAGTTCCGGCGTGGCGGCCTCGGGCGCCACAGGCATGCCCACGGCCAGCGACAGACGCGAGCGCAAGCCCGCCTTGAAGGCGCGCTCGAACAAGTGGCCATTGCGATGACTCAACAGATGGCCCCACAAGCCGCGCAGCGCCAGCGGAATCACCGGCACCTTGCTGCGCTCGACGATCTTGGCGATGCCGCCCTTGAATTCACTGATCTGGCCCGTGCGCGTCAGCTTGCCTTCCGGGAAAATGCACACCAGTTCGCCTTCATGCAGCGCTTGCGCAATGTCAATAAATGCCTTTTCCATGAGGAAAGGATCTTCCTTGGCCGGCGCGATGGGGATGGCCTTCGCCGTGCGGAAAATCCAGCCCATCAGCGGCATCTTGAATATGCGGTGGTCCATGACGAAGCGGATGGGGCGCGGGCTGGCCGCCATGATGACGATGGCGTCCACATAGCTGACGTGGTTGCATACCAGCACGGCCGCGCCTTCCGTGGGGATGCGCTCGCCATCGACCACTTTGACCCTGTGCACGGTCTGGATGAGTATCCACGCCAGGAAGCGCATGAGGAATTCCGGCACCAGCGAGAAGATGTAGGCGGCCACCAGCGCGTTCAGGATGGCCGTGACGAGGAACAGCTGCGGGATCGTAAACCCTCGTCCCAGCAGCACGATGGCGACGCCGGCCGCCGCCACCATGAACAGTGCATTGAGGATATTCATGCCGGCGATGGTGCGCGAAATGTGTTTCGGGTCGCAGCGCGTCTGGATCAGGGCGAACAGGGGCACGATGAAAAAGCCGCCGAAGACGCCGATCATGACGATGTCGATCAAAATGCGCGGCACGCCCGCCTGGCTGACAAACGCCAGCGCATCGACCACTTGCGTATTCGCATACGCATTGCTGGCGAAATACAGGTCAATGCCGAACAGCGACAGGCCGATGGAGCCGAACGGCACCAGGCCGATTTCGATCTTGTGGCCGGACAGGCGCTCGCACAGCAGCGAGCCCGTGCCGATGCCGACGGAAAACACGGTCAGCAGCAATACGAACACGCTATGGTCGCCATGCAGGAAATCTTTCGAGTACACGGGGAACTGGGCCAGGATCAGGGCGCCATAGAACCAGAACCAGGAATTGCCCAGCATGGCCAGGAAGACGGGACGGTTCTTGCGCGAAAAATTCAGGTTGCGAAACGATTCGGCAACAAAATTCAGGCTCACCTTCAAGTCCGGCTCCGGCGCCGGCGTGCGCGGCACGCGGTAGCTGGCGATCAGGCCGAACACGGCCACGGCAATCGTCGCGCCGGCCACCAGTTCCACGCCCAGCGGCTTGTGCACGATCAGCACGGCGCCCAGGATTTCACCCAGCAGGATGCCGACGAAGGTGCCCATCTCGATCAGGCCATTGCCGCCAACCAATTCTTCCGGTTTCAGCTGCTGCGGCAGATACGCATACTTGACGGGACCGAACAGGGTCGAATGCACGCCCATGCCGACGACGGCCGCCACCAGCAGCCATAGCGTATGCGTCATCCAGCCGGCGGCGGCCACGGCCATGATGGCCAGTTCCATCCATTTGACGAAACGCGCCAGGCCCGCCTTTTCGAATTTGTCGGCCAGCTGGCCCGCCGTGGCCGAGAACACCACGTAGGGCAGGATGAACAGGCCGGGAATCAGGTTGGTGATGGTGGACGGGTCTAGCGTCGTCCAGCTCAGCGCGTCATAGGCGAGAATCACCATCAGGGCCGTCTTGAACAGATTGTCGTTGAAGGCGCCAAAGAACTGGGTCCAGAAGAAGGGCCCGAAACGGCGCTGCGACAATAAGGAAAACTGGCTGCTTTGACTCATGGCATGGGGAACTGGCAATTAAGGAATTGCTAAAATACAGCACTATCTTGCGCACGACAATCTGAATGTCGTCATCTTGCTTGGCGTCAATACCGAAAGCAGCATGCCACGTCATGCTGGCCTTGCCGCCGCACGCGCTTCCTGGCACTTACTCTAACGCAACAGAAATCGCTTGTTTCTTGATAATAAGGTAATGTGCGCATAGCGCTGGCGCCCCTGCCCGCCCTTCCCGGAAAGCTGCCACCATGTTTGGAATGACATCACTGACCATC
Source organism: Janthinobacterium leeuwenhoeki (assembly GCF_051380795.1). Taxonomy (NCBI): domain Bacteria; kingdom Pseudomonadati; phylum Pseudomonadota; class Betaproteobacteria; order Burkholderiales; family Oxalobacteraceae; genus Janthinobacterium; species Janthinobacterium leeuwenhoeki. The sequence goes on along the minus strand of NZ_JBNYXT010000035.1, from coordinate 29,585 downwards.
CTGGCCTTGCTGGTCACCGCCTTCGTGCTGGTGCTGCAGCACCGCCGAAAGGTGGCGGATCTGGAATTGCTGACGGCGCGCTTGCGCAAGGAAGTCGACAGCATCCACAAGCGCCTGCAAACGCTGGAAGGCCAGGCCGAAACGCCGGCCGAAGCGACCGTCGCGCCCATCGCGCCCGCCGTGCCCGAGAGCGTGGCGCCATTCGCAGTGCCGACACCCTTGCCACCGCCCACACCCGTGCCGCAAGCGGCCGCGATCAAGGTCGCCGAGCTGGCAAAGGTGGCGCCAGCAGCAGTTCCCGCACCTGCCGCACCCGTGCCGCCGAAACCAGCTGCGCCGGCTCCCGCCAAGCCAGCCCCTGCCGTCTCCAACACACCCTCCTGGATCGCGCGCCCGGACGGTCTCGTTGCCAAGGCGAAGAACTGGCTGTTTACCGGCAACCTGGTTGCCAAGCTGGGCTTGCTGATCCTCTTCCTCGGCGTCAGCTTCCTGCTGAAATTTGTGTCGGCGCAGGTCACGCTGCCGATCGAACTGCGCCTGGCCGCCATCGTGCTGGCCGACATTGCCCTGCTGGCTTGGGCTTGGCGCATCCGCATCAAACGTCCCGGCATCAGCTTGCCACTGCAGGGCACGGCGCTGGCGATATTGATGCTGGTGACGTTCGGCGCCTTCCGCCTGTATGAACTGATCCCGGCCGGCCTGGCGTTTGCCGTGCTGTTCGTGCTGACGGCGTTTACGTGTTTGCTGGCAGTGCTGCAAAACGCCGTCTGGCTGGCCGTCTTCGGTATCGTCGGCGGCTTTGCCGTGCCCCTGCTCGTGTCGACGGGCAGCGGCAACCATATCGGCCTATTCAGCTATTACGCCCTGCTCAATGCGGGCGTCTTCGCCATCGCCCTGAAGCGCGCCTGGCGCGTCCTGAATGTGCTGAGCTTTGGCTTCACCTTTGTCGTCGCCACCACCTGGGGCCTGCTGCGCTACACGCCCGAGCACTACCTGTCGACGCAACTGTTTTTGATCCTGTTCGTGCTGTTCTATATCGGCATTGCGATCGCCTACTGCGCGCGCCAGGCGCCGCGCCTGAAACACTATGTGGATGGCACCCTCGTCTTCGGCACGCCGCTGGCGGCCATGGGCTTGCAATACGGCCTGGTCCAGCACTTTCACTTTGGCCTGGCGTTTTCCGCGCTGATTGCCGGCCTGGGCTATACGGGACTGGCCGTGGCACTCTGGCGCAGGAACGGTTTCCGCCTGCTGGCCGAAGCCTTCCTGGCCCTGGGCATCGTGTTTGGCACGCTGGCCATCCCGTTCGCCCTCGACGGCCGCTGGACGTCCGCCGCCTGGGCGCTGGAAGGCGCGGGCATCGTCTGGGTCGGCTTGCGCCAGCGCCAGACCCTGGCCTGGGCTTTCGGCCTGCTGGTGCAGGCAGCGGCCTGGATTGCCTTCCTCATCGCCATGCAGGAACTCGATACGGCCGCGGCCCTGCACGCCAACATCTGGCTCGGCTGCGCGCTGCTGGCCGCCGCCGCGCTGGTGATGGCCTACAACTTCCGCCGCCACGCCAGCCACTTGCATCCGGAGTTCATGAGCAGCCTGTCCGTGCTGTTCCTGAGCGCCGCCACGGCCTGGCTGCTGGGCGGCATCTGGAGCGAAATCCTGCTGCGCACGGATGCCGTCACGCAACTGAACCTGCTGACCGTCAGCGCGCTGGCAGTGGCAGCCCTGCTGGCGGCGCTGGCGCAGCGCGAACCATGGCATGCGCCGCGCGCCCTGCTGCTGGCCGTGCAGGTGCTGGCCGGCATGGTCATGCTCAGCCGCGCCAGCTGGGCCTGGGACCAGCACCCGGCCAGCCTGTTCGACGGTTCCTTCCTCAGCGCGCTGCTGCTGGGCGCTGCCGCCTTTGCCAGCGCCCGTTTCCTGGCGCTGCGTGCGCGCGGCGGCGACGCGCTGCTGGCCCTGGTAGCGCGCCCGCTGCTGGTCTGGAGTGGCTTGCTGTGGTTTGCCGCCATCCTCGTGCCGCTCGTCAGCTGGCTGCTGCGCCTGATCGACGGCGATTTGAGCATGCAGCCGCATGCAGGCGAACACTGGCTGGCGCTGTACCTGATCGCCGTATGCGTCACGACGCCCGTGTTCGCCATCCTGGCGCGGCGCCTCGACTGGCCGCAGCTGCGCTGGTTCAGCGTGGCTGCCTGGCTCGGTTTGGGCTTGTGGAGCGCCAACCTGCTGCTGGCGCTGTATCTGCGCGATTACCTGCCGAGCGGCTTGAGCTGGCTGGCGCTGGCCGGCGCCCTGGCGGCCGGCGAATACCTGCTGCTGGCCTGGCCACAAGCTGGCTGGCAACTCGACGTGCGTGCGCAGCGTCTGCTGCACACGCTGCGCACGGCCGCGCCATGGCTGATGCTGTGGCCCGTGGGCGCCATGCAGGTCGGCGCCTGGCTGGCGCGCCACGAAGCCAGCGTCAGCCCCGCCTGGGCCCGCTACTTGCCGGCCTGGGCCATGATGCTGGCACTGGCCTGGCTGATCCGCCGCTGCCGCGCGGGCGCCTGGCCGGTGGCGCCGATTGCAGCATGGTACCAGCGCACCCTGATACCACTGGGCGCGCTCTGGTCGCTGCTGCTGATTGCCGCCTGGAATATCTTTAACGACGGCGCCATGGCACCGCTACCCTATTTGCCGCTGCTCAATCCGCTGGACTTGAGCACGGGCTTTGCCATCCTGCTGGGCATCGCCAGCTACCGCTTGCTGCCGGCGGGCCAGTTGCCGCTGCCGGCCCTGTGGCAGGCGCGCTTGCCCGTTGTGGCCGCCTGCTGCGTGTATGGCTGGTTCAACCTGATGCTGCTGCGCACGGTGTCGAACTACATGGGCGTGCCTTATACGCTGGAGGACATGATGGCCTCGCAATTCGTGCAAGCCATGCTGTCGCTGGTGTGGAGCGTCACGGCTCTGCTGCTGATGCGCCACGCGGCCCGCCAGCAGCGGCGCCAGCAATGGAGCATGGGCGCCGTGCTGCTGGGGCTGGTGGTAGCGAAACTGTTCCTGATCGACCTGTCGAACGTGGGCGGCATCGAACGCATCATCTCCTTTGTCGGTGTCGGCTTGCTGATGGTCTTGATCGGCTACCTGGCGCCCTTCCCCAAGGCTGCCGCGCCAGCGCCAGCCGAACCCCAACCGGGAGCAGCATGAAAACCTCACTCATGTTCGGCATCGTGTTGACGGCAGGCGCCGCGCTGGCAGCGCCTGGCCAGGAGCGGCCACAGGACTATCGCTGGAGCATCGCGTTGACGCCGCAGCCTGGTGCCGGCCTGAGCCGCATAAGCGTCCCCACCGACGTGTACCTGCATGCGCGCTCGGCCAGCCTGGCCGACGTGCGCCTGTTCGACAGTACCGGCAAGCCGCTGGCCTTCTCCCTGACGGCCCCGCCCGCGCAATCGCGCACGCAGCGCGACACGATTGCCATGCGCATCTTTCCCGTCACCGGCAAAAACATCGGCTACTACGAACTGGACAATGTGGATATCCGTACCGGCAATGACGGCCGCCTGCTGTCCGTCACGGCACGTGGGAGCAGTACGCCCGATGCGGCACCGGGCTTGCAGGGGCTGATCCTCGATGCGGGCGCGCCCGCCAAGGATGGCCGCATCGGCGCCCTGCATTTCACCTTGCCGCCAGGAACCGATAACTACCATGCGCAAGTACTGCTGGAGGTAAGCGACGACTTGAAACAATGGGATGCCATCGCCACCACCACCCTGAATTGGCTGCGCAACAGCGACACGCAAACCCTGACCAACGACCGCATCGAATTCGCGCCGCGTTCCTTCCGTTATGCGCGGCTGAGCTGGCAGTACGGCGATCCCATCACTTTCGCCGGCATCGCCGCGCAGCAGCTCAGTGTCACGGCCGTTGCCTTGCCGCGCGCCACCATCGCATTAAAAGGGACGCCAGGCAAGAGCGTCGACGAGCGCCTGTATGCGACGCCGATCGCTATTCCCGCCGACAGCATCGGCTTGCAGTTAGCTGAGGGCAACACGTCCATGCCTGTCACCCTGGGCGTGTATCACGCGGCAAGCGATGCGCCGCGCCAGCGCCTGCGCCTGCGCCCGCAAGCGCGCAGCACGCAGGCCGCCGACTTCGAACCACTGCTCAACACGACGTTCTATCGTATCAACATGGATGGCAAGGAACGGGTCTCCGGCGACTTGGCCATGCCCGTCGTGCAAACGGCGCAATGGGTGCTGCGGCCGCAATATCACAGCGGCACGAACCCGAACCTCAACTCCGTCTTGCGCCTGGGCTGGACACCGGCCAGCCTGATATTCCTGGCCAGCGGCAAGGGGCCGTATCAACTGGTCTTCGGCAGGAATGGCGCAACGCCGGCAGCGCTGCCGCTGTCGCAGGTCGCTCCCGGCTTCACGCAGGAGGAATTGCTGGCGCTGCCTGTCGCCACGGCGGCCAGGGTGGTGGCGCTGACCAGCGACGCCCCCATCGAGAAAACGCCGGACGGCGCAGGTTTGCGCCTGACCGCGCTGTGGGCCGCACTGTTGCTGGGCGTGGCCATGCTGGGCTTTTTTGCCTGGCGTTTGCTGTCGCAGATGAAGGAGGAACAAGGAAATACCGACAAGCAGGAACATTAGTCGCTTGAGCGCGGTACTCGCCGACTCACTGCCGCAGCAGCGCCTTGAAGGTTTGCGGCATCCAGGGACGCGCCGCCAGCATGAAGCTGATGGCCAGACGGTCATCGCCAGGCAGGCGCGCGTCTTCCTGGTGTTGCTGCGAGAATTCCACCGCCACTTGCTTCAGGCGTTCCAGCAAAGCCGCCGTGGATTTTTTCGACAGCATCACGTTCACCAGGCGCAGCAATTCCGTTTCGCCATCAAACTGGGAATTCAAGTAGTCGCCATAGGCTTCCTTTTTGAAATACGTGTGGATGGGGCCGTTCGGTATCCACGCAAACGTGCGCGCCACCAGCAGTTTGACCCGATTATTCGGCAGCAGTTCCAGAAAACCGATTTTGTCGAGGCGCAGCAGGTACTTTACGGCTTGCGCCTCGCTGATGTCATAGATGGCGACGATCTGTTCCAGCGGCAGCAGATTCAGGGCGGACACGGCCACCACGAACAGCCGCGTGTCTTCGATGATTTCCTTTTCCTGCGCATACGTCAGTCGCGTGATCAGGGTGGGCGCGGCCTGGGCTGACTGCACGGCCAGCGCCAGCTGCTGGAAATCGCTGCCGATGGCCACCAGGATCTGGTCCAGGCGCTGCAGCGTAAATTGCTTCTGCGAAAACATCCGCTTGACGCTGGCTTCGGATACGCCGATGCGCTGCGCCAGCTCGGCATACGTGACGGCGCGCGCTTTCAACAGGCGCTTCAAGGCTTCGATCAAGGCGTGGGTTTGCGGCATGCACTTCCTTTATAAAAATAGCATCGGTTCCAGCGGCAAAAAAGTAGCGCAATACGCTACCTGCGGTATGCCTGCCCGCTACGAGTAGCGTTTTCATTGACCAATTGCCCACAGTCTACAATGATGGCGTTGCCACTTGGCACACTTGAAGGAGAAACACATGAAACGCTTGCTGCCCCTCTGCCTGTCCCTGTCGCTGTTGACGCTCTCCGTGGCCGCTCCCGGCCTGGTCCACGCCGCCGCCTCCGAGAACCTGTCGAAAGGCTCGCAAAACCTCAGCCAGGGCTCCGCCGTCGTCGTCGCCGGTTCCATGTCGATGCTGGTCGCTTCCGGCCAGGTGGTCGTCGCCAGCGTGGAAACGGTGGGCGAAGGCATCGTCATCGTGCTCAAGGGCGCTTCCGAAGCGGGCGGCGCATCCATCCAGATGAGCACTCAAGCGGCCAAGGGGCTGTCGCTGGCGGCCGGCACCGTGGTCAATGTGGTGGCGATGTCCACCGGCCACATGCTGGTCATGTCCGGCAAGGCCATCGCCTTTATCCCGAACGAACTGGGCAAGGCGCTGCTGCACCACTCCAAAGTGTAAACAACAATGAAGAACGGAAACCCCATGAAACAGTTGCTCGCCACCGCCCTGCTGTGCGCCGCCGCCATGGCGCCGCTGGCCCAGGCCGCCAACTCCGACACCACCAACGCGTCCGACAACGCCAGCATGGCCTCGGCCATCGTGCTGCTCGGCTCCATGTCGGTGCTGGCCGCCGCCGGAGAAGTCGTCATCGACAAGGTGGAAGACGTGGCCGACGGCAGCGTCCTCGTGCTGAAAAGCGCGGCCAAGGGCGCTTCGCAGGCGGCCACGGCCTCCATCAAGCTGAGCCAGAAAGCCACACAAGGCCTGTCGCTGGCGGCCGGCACGGTCGTCAACGTGGTGGCCGTCTCGACGGGCCACATGCTGCTGCTGTCGGGCAAGGCCATCGCCTATGTGCCGAATGCGGCCGGCCAGGCCATCCTCCACCATTCGAAAGCGTGAACCCATGAAACGCCTGACCGTGATTGTCATCAGCCTGGCACTGGCCGGCGCCGCCCATGCGGGGCGCTCATGCGAGGAAAAGCAAACGGATGCCAGCACCCTCGTCAAATCGATGGACCTGGCGCAGAAGACCTTGCAGGCGCTCGATGGCTCGGGCGCGCAAGTGGCGCTGGTGGCGCGCGCAGGGCAAGATCTGTCGAAGTACCATTTGCGCTATTCGCACATGGCGCTGGCCTGGCGCGACCACCCGAAAGGGCGCTGGCTGGTGGTGCATGAACTCAATGAATGCGGCACGGCGCAATCGTCGCTGTACAACGAGGGACTCGGCAATTTCTTCATGGATGACGTGTTCCTGTATGAAACCCTGATCCTGATTCCCGGCCAGGATACGCAGCAGCAACTGGTGCGCCTGCTGACGTCGAACACGCCCAAGCGCCTGCATGAGCCGCACTACAATATGCTGGCCTACCCGTTTTCCACCAAGTACCAGAATTCGAACCAGTGGGTGCTGGAAACCCTGGCCGCTGCCAGCAACGAGCCGGGCAAGATTGAAACGCGCGCCGAAGCGCAAGGCTGGCTGCGCAGCGCCAGCTACGCGCCGCAAACGCTCAGCATACCCGCCGCCACGCGCCTGGGCGCGCGCATGTTCCGCGCCAATATCGCTTTCGACGATCACCCGTTCGAGCGCCGCATGACGCGCCAGATCGACGTCGTCACGGTCGACTCCATCGTGCGCTTCATGCGCCAGCGCGAACCGAAGGTGCAGGAAATCGTCGTGCGGGGAAATTAAGGACGCGGCAGCACGGACGAGGTGGCCAGCATGGCCACCTCGTCACCGTTAAAACACCCAGAGCTTATCGGCCGGCATGTGCAGCCAGTACTTGCCTGCCTCGAGCTTGTGGCGCGAATACGCGCGCAGGCTGATGTTCTCGGCGCCACCGCGCTCGAACAGGCATTCCCAGCGGTCGCCCAAATACATGCAGGTCAGCAGCGGCAACTCGATGGCGTTGTCGACCTGCGTGGCACTGATCTTCACTTCCTCGACGCGTATCATGGTGGTCACCTCCGTGCCCACGTTGGCGCCGCGCGCCACGCCCTGCATGGACGCGCCATCGACCAGCAGGCGCACCTGATTGCCTTCGCGCTGCACCACCTTGCCAGGCAGGCGGTTGTTACTGCCCATGAATTCGGCCGTAAACAGAGTGTCCGGCGTTTCATACATGCTTTGCGGCGTGCCCTGCTGCTCGATCTTGCCGTTGTTGAGCAGCAAGATGCGGTCGGAAATGGCCATCGCCTCGCCCTGGTCATGCGTCACCATCAGGGCCGACAGGCCCAGGCGCACGATCAATTCGCGCAGGAAGGCGCGCGCTTCCTCGCGCAGCTTGGCGTCCAGGTTCGACAGCGGTTCGTCGAGCAGGATCACGGGCGGGTTATACACCAGCGCCCTGGCGATCGCCACGCGCTGCTGCTGGCCGCCGGACAGCTGATGCGGATAGCGCTCGCCCAGGTGGCCCAGGCCCAGCTGCATCAGCACTTCCTTGATGCGCGCGGCGATTTCCGTGCTACCCATCTTGCGCAATTTGAGACCGTAGGCGACGTTGTCGAACACGGTCTTGTGCGGCCACAGCGCGTAGGACTGGAACACCAGTCCCAGGTTGCGATGCTCGGCCGGCATCTCGAAGTGTTTCGCGCCATCGTAGACATTGCGCTCGCCGATCTGGATGGTGCCCGCCTTCGGGCTTTCCAGTCCGGCCACGGCGCGCAGCAAGGTGGTCTTGCCGCTGCCCGAAGGCCCCAGCAAGGCGACCACTTCGCCTTTTTGCAGGTGCATCGAGACACCCTTCAATATCTGGTTGGCGGAGGCGCCAGTGCCGTAGTCCAGGTGCAATTCATTGACGGTCAATTCATTCATGATGTGGTCTCAGTATATTTATTAGTTATGCAGCTCAGTTATGTAACTTGACGCCAAAGCGCAGCGCGATGCCCAGGCCGATGGCCACCAGGGTGATATTGATAAAGGACAGCGCCGCCACCAGGTCGGTCGAGCCGCCTGCCCACAGCGATACCAGCATGGCGCCGATCACTTCCGTGCCCGGCGAGAGCAGGTACACGCCCGTCGAATATTCGCGTTCGAAGATCAGGAAGACCATCAGCCAGGCGCCCAGCAAGCCGTATTTGATCAGCGGCAGGGTGACGTCGCGCGTCACCTGGCCACGGTTGGCGCCGACGGCGCGCGCCGCCTCTTCCAGCTCCGGCCCCACCTGCAGCAGCGCGGTGGAAATGAGGCGCATGCCGTAGGCCATCCACACCACCGAATACGCGAGCCACAGGGCGAAAATCGTCGAGCGCACTTCGCGCAGTACGGGGATCACATGGCCGCTCAGCCACAGGGCCACGCCGTTGTCCATGCCTTTCAATATGCCGTCGAGCCAGGCCGGCACGAACAGGAACACCCACAGGAACGACAGCCCGGCCAAGAGGCCCGGCACGGCGCGCGGCACCAGCACGCTGTAATCGAGCAGGCGCGTGATGCCGTCCTGCTTGCGGTGCATGGCCAGCGCGATGAAGCTGTAGCAGCCCACGGCCAGCGCGCCGCCGACGACGCCGATCAGGATGGTGTTGACGATGCCGCGCACCAGCGATGGCTGGTCGAAAATGTCACGGAAATGCTGCAGGGTCAGCACATCGGCCAGGTGCACGCCTTCGCCCCAGTACTGCACGAAGGAGCGCAACACGATGCCCGTCAGCGGCAGGATGATGGTGAAGATCAGCCAGCCCGCCAGCAAGGCAAAGGCCAGCCACTTCCAGCGCCCCAGCGGCATGGCCTTGCTGCGCGCGCCCTTGCCCTTGATCGACACATACTTGTTGGCGGACTTGAGCAGCCAGCGCTGTATCATCACCAGCGGCATCGTCACCATCACCAGGCAGACGGCGACGGCAGCCATCAGGTGGTAGGACGGCGTACCGAGCTTGTTCGTCAGCTTGTACAGATAGGTCGGCAGCACCAGATGGCCTTCCGGATCACCGAGCACCAGCACCAGGCCGAATACTTCGAAGCCGAGGAAAAACACCAGCACGCCCGCATACGCGAGCGCCGGCATGATCATCGGCAGCGACACATTCAGCATCACCTGGATCGGCGAGGCACCGGCCACGCGGGCCGCTTCTTCGACATCGGAACCGAGGCTTTTCAGTGCCGACGAGGCATACAGGTAGACGTGCGGCACGTGCGTCAGGCCGGCGATGATGACGATGCTGGTGAAGGAATAGATATTCCAGGGCACGAAGCCGAGCAGCTCCTTGGCCCAGATCGAGTAAAAGCCCACGGGGCCCATCGAGACGACATAGCCAAAGCCCATCACCATCGGCGAGACAAAGATCGGCACCAGCAGCATCGGCGCCACCCAGCCGCGCCCCGGCAAATCGGTGCGCACCATCAGGAAGGCCAGCATGCCGCCCAGCGGCACGGCGATGACGGTCAGGCCGCAGGCCAGCATCAGGCCATTCTTGAAGGCCATCGAGAAATCGGGATCATCGAAGATGAAACGGTAGGAGTCAAAGCCGAATTCACGCACCGGCATGAAAAACGGCGCGTTCAAAAAGCTCTGATAAAAAATCAGGAACAGCGGTAGGAAAATGGCGATCAGCGTGATCGTCACGACCACGCCGCGCGACCAGTTCAGGCGCGACAAGGGAGAGCGCGACCGTGCAGGCAGCGGCAAGATGGCAGTTTGCATGATGAATCCAATGAATGAAGGGTGCGGCGTACGCCCGCAAGCCAGGCTCGCGGGCGGCCAAGACGGCGTTGGCTATTCCTACTTCTTGCCGGCTGTTTCTTTCCATTGTTTGAGGAATGCCATGCGCTTGGCCGGCCCCAGAAATTGCAGGATGATCGGATGCACGGGAATCGGCTTGACGTTGGCCGCGCCGATGACCTTGATCAGGTCGGCCGAGGTGGTCTCGCCCGTGACGTCGGCGCGGATGGCGAACAGCTTGGCGCCGTTTGCGATGATGGTCTGGCCGCGGTGCGACAGAATGTAATCGAGCCACAGCTTGCCGGCGTTGACATTCTTCGCGTTCTTGTTGATGAACTGCACGCGCGACAGGATCAGCGTGTAATCCTTGGGCAGCACCACGCCGATCGACGGGTCGGTCTTGGCGCGCACCAGCGCGTAAGAGCCCAGCACGTTGTAGCCGATCAGGTTTTCACCCGAGGAGATGCGCTCCATCATGGTGCCCGTCGACGACTGCACGCGCACCTTGGCCGTGCCAAAGGCGTTTTCCAGCGCCAGGAACTGCGGATATTCCTTCGCATCCTGCGCCATGAACATGAAGCCGACGCCCGACTTTTCGATGTCGTAGGTGGTGACCTTGTCCTTGAATTTCGGCGTGGCGATCAGCTTGACGAAATCGTCGTGGTTCTTCGGCACTTCCTTGGCATCGAGCAAACGCTTGTTGTAGACGATGGCGGCCGGCTCGAACGTGGTGCCGTAAGCCTGGTCATCCCACATGGCCCAGCCGGGGATCTTCGCCGCTTCGACCGACTTGTATTTCAGGGCGTAGCCATCCGAAGCCAGGCGCATCTGCAAGTCCATCGCCGACGACCACATCACGTCGGCCGTGTTGCCGCCGGCGGCCACTTCGGAAATGAAGCGGTTATACACTTCCGTCGAATTCATGTCGTTGTATTCGACCGAGATGCCCGGATACAGGGCGCTGAAATCCTTGATCAACGGAGCGGCGGCCTTGCTGTCGGTGGCGCTATAGATCACCACCTTGCCTTCCTTCTTGGCCGCGTCGATGATCTTCTGGTAGTCGGCCGGATAACCGGGCGGCACTTGCGCAAAAGCGGCGCCGGCCAGGCTGGCAAACGCGGTGGCAAGGGCGGCTTGAAGCAGGGTCTTGGTTTGCATGGGGGTTGTCTCCGTCTATGAATAGGTTTTTTAATAGGATGTCGTTCAGCGCATCAGGCCAAGCTCATTCGCCTGCCTGGCATACTCGTCGACCGCCTTCTTGACATACGCGGTCAGCTTCGGCCCCGTCAGGGCGAATGGGTACAGGCCGGACTGGGCGCGCCACTCGGCGAACTGCGGCGTGGCCATGACGCGGTCAAAGGTGGCCACCCAGCGCTGGTAGTCCGCCTCCGGCACCTGTGGTCCCATCCACACGCCGCGGATGATGGGCCAGACCACGTCGAAGCCTTGCTCGCGCGCCGTCGGCACGCCAGCCAGCACGCCGGGCAGGCGTTTTTCCGACAGCACCGCCAGCACGCGCGCATGGTTGGCGCTGGCGTTCAGGGTGGCTTCTGACGTATCGCCCGAGACCACCTGCACGTAATCGGCCTGCATCGCCGTAAACACTTCGCCGCCGCCTTCGAGTGCGACAAAACGCAGCACTTTCGGATCGATGCCGGCCTGGCGCGCCACCAGCGCCATCTTCAGCCAGTCCTGGCTGCCGATGGTGCCGGAGACGCCGATCAGCACCTTGTCCGGATGCTGGCGCAATGCCGCGATCAGGTCACCCAGCGTCTTGTAGGGCGAATCGCTGCGCACGGCGATCATGCCGTAGTCGGCGCCCAGCGCCGCCACCCAGCGCACGTCGCCCGCCTTGGCATTGCCGAACTTGCCCTGTGCCAGATTGAGCAGCGAGCCGCCCGAAAAAGCTACCAGCGTGTTTGGCTCCGCGCGGCGGCGTTGCGATGCCATCGAATGCCAGGCCACGGCGCCGATACCGCCGGGCAGATAGCTGATGCGCATGGCCGCCCCTCCGGTCTTGGCAGCAACGCCCTCCTGCGCCAGGCCTTTTTTCGCCAGCTTGCAGGTCAGGTCCATGGCGCCGCCCGGCTTGGACGGCACCACGCACTCGGCTGGCGCGGACGCCTGTGCCCCGGCCACGGCGGGCAACAGGCAAAACAGCGACAGGAACAGGGTGCGCAGCATCGTCATGACTTAGAAGCGGTGCTGGATGCCGGCGATCAGGCCGCGCTGCGTGTCGCCGAAACCGGCATCGTCACGCGACAGGCTGACCAGCTGATTGTGCTTGGCCTTGGCGTAGGCGCCGGCCACATACAGGTCGGTGCGCTTGGACAGGGCATAGCGCACGCGCGCCACGTACATGATCGGATCGGCATCCGTGTTGGCGGCCACGTTTTTCACGTCCTGGTAATAGATCACACCCGTCAGGGTGACGACCGGCGTGGTCTTGTAGCTGACGCCGCCCCAGTACAGGGTGCCGCGCACGTCGGCCTTGCCGGCGGCTGCCGGATCGAGCTTGTAGTCGCGCGCCGCCGCCTGCACTTTCCACGGGCCGTCGTCATACATGGCGCCCAGATGGTACACGGTGGTCTTGTCGCGCGCACCGCCGGCGATGGTGTTGCCGTTCACCTGCTCATACGTGGCCAGCAGGCTGACAGGACCGGTCTTGTAGGTGAGGGCCGTGGACAGCTTGGCGCTGTCCGAATTGCCCGTCGACTGTTCGCCGAAGCCGTACGAAGCGCCGTAGCTGAAGCCGCCCGTCTTGCCCGAATACTTGACCATGTTGTCGAAGGCCGTGGTCATGCCATACTTGCTCGGACCCGTCGCGTTGGCCGAAGTGGCCCACGAGTAGAACGGCGCATAGGCCATCGGATCGAACGGCAGCACGAAGTCATACACGGTGGTGAAAGAGCGGCCCAGCACAACGCGGCCAAACGCGCCTTCCAGGCCCACGTTGGCCTGGCGCTTGAACAGCGCGCCGTCGGCCGCGCCCGTGTCGACCAGGATGCCGCCTTCCAGATTGAAGACGGCCTTCAGGCCGCCGCCCAGATCTTCGCTACCCAGGATGCCCCAGCGCGACGTGTTCATGCCGCCGGAGCTCACTTGCGTCATCGAGTTTTTGTTCGGACCGGCGTTGCTGGTGTTGCTGATGCCGGCGTCAAGGCGGCCGTACAGGGTGACGTTCGACTGGGCGTGGGCGCTGCCGGCAGCGGCGAGTAGCGCCATGGCGGCCAACGAGAATGCTGTTTTCTTCATGTAACGTGTCTCCCTTAGATATAGTTATTAGTGATATGCCTGATCAATTTCATGAATCAGGATCACACTATATGAGCGCGATCCTTTCAATTCGCTTTCAGACTGACAGGTGTCGCCCGCCAGCCACAAGGGACATCAACATATTCATCGCCCCCCTGCCAGCAGGCTTACACTGCATTCATTTCAACGAATGGCGGAGACCATGCGCATATTATTAGTGGAAGACCATCTGGAGCTGTCGCACTGGCTGGCAAAGGCCTTGCGCGACGCACACCTGACAGTGGAAACCGCCCACAACGGCGCCGATGCCGACGCCCTGCTGCATACGCAGGAATATTCTTTGGTGCTGCTCGACCTGACCCTGCCGAAGATGGATGGCCTGGACGTGCTGCGCCGCCTGCGCGCGCGCGGCGGCACGCGCGGCAAAACTCCCGTCATGATACTCACGGCGCGCGGCGGCCTCGATGAAAAAGTACAGGGCCTGAACCTGGGCGCCGACGACTACCTGGCCAAACCGTTCGAACTGGCCGAACTGGAGGCGCGCGTGAAAGCCCTGCTGCGCCGCAGCCAGGGCAACGAGGCGCTGGTGCACACCTGCGGCGCCCTCAGTTTCGACACCGTCACGCGCATGTTCAGCTATAACGGCGCGGCGCTGGCCCTGACGCCGCGCGAACACGCGGTGCTTGAAGCGCTGATCACGCGCTCGGGGCGCGCCGTGTCGAAGGAAAAGCTGTTCGACGAAGTCTTCGCGCTGGCCGACGACGCCAACCTGGACGCCATCGAACTGTACATCCACAGGGTACGTAAAAAACTTGAAAACGGCGTGGATGCCGGTTCGCCCGACGGCGCCGTCATCACCACCCTGCGCGGCATCGGCTACCTGCTGCAGCCGCGCAGCGCCATGGCGCCGGCCGCGCCAAAATGAAGGCGCACGCCCCACGCCTGCCCCTGTTCGAGCGCCTGCGCCGGCGCTGGGCGCAGGGCCGGCCGCTGGGCAGCCTGCGCAGCCAGCTGCTGCGCTGGCTGCTCATCCCCCTGGTGATGCTGGTGCTGCTCGATGCCGTCTTCGTCTACCGCAACGCCCTCGACGCGGCCGACATGGCCTACGACCGCTCCCTGCTGGCGTCGACGCGCGCGCTGGCCGAGCGCGTCTCCATCGTCGGCGGCAAGGTGGTGGCCGAAGTGCCCTACGTGGCGCTCGACAGCTTCGAGACCGACACCCTGGGGCGCATCTACTACAAGGTGACGGGCATCAATGGCGAACTGGTGTCGGGCTATGGCGACTTGCCGCCCGTGCCAAAAAACGTGCCCCGCTCGCAAAATTATCCGGCCCTGGTGCGCTTCTACCACGCCGACTACCACGGCAAGCCGATCCGCATCGCCGCCCTGCTGCAACCCGTGTATGACGACTCGATGCGCGGCATCGCCCTGATCCAGGTGGCCGAAACGCTGGATGCGCGGCGCGGCCTGTCGAACCAGATCCTGTTCGACACCCTGAGCTGGCAGGCGGCGATGATACTGGTGATGGGCGCCCTCGTGTGGTTTGCCGTGCGCCTGGTGCTGCGTCCACTGATGCGCTTGAAAACGGAAGTCGAGACGCGCACCCTGTCCGACCTGTCCGACGTCGACCCCACGCTGGTGCACAAGGAAATGCGCCCCCTGGTCAGCGCCATGAACGGCGCCATGTCGCGCCTGCAGCAACTGATCGCCAGCCAGCGCCGCTTCATCGCCGACGCCTCGCACCAGCTGCGCACGCCGCTGACGGTGCTGAAAACCCAGGCCGAACTGGCCATGCGCGAGTGCGACCGCCAGACGGGCGCGCCACCGGACATCGCCGCCCTGCGCGACATCGTGCGCTCGATCGCCGCCACCACCGATTCGACCGTGCTGCTGGCCAACCGCCTCCTGACCCTGGCGCGCATCGAGCATGGCGGCGACAGCCTGACGCTGGACACCGTACCCTTGCGCGACGTGGCGCAGCAGGTGGGGCTGGAAATGGCCATGGCTGCCGTCGCCAAACATATCGACCTGTCGCTGGAAGCGCCCGACGAAGCGCCCGTGCACGGCCAGGCCCTGCTGCTGCATGAACTGGTGGCGAATCTGGTCGACAACGCCCTGCGCTACACGCCGCAGGGCGGCAGCGTGATCCTGCGCGTGCGCGCGGGCGGCCATGGAAATGAAACGGTGCTGGAGGTAGAAGACAGCGGCGCCGGCATCCCGCCGGCCGAGCGCGAACGCGTGTTAACGCCATTCTACCGGGTCGGCGCGGCGCTCGAGAGCAACCCGGGCGGCGCTGGCTTGGGCCTGGCCATCGTGCGCGACATCACGGCCCTGCACGGCGCGCGCCTGGAACTGGCGACAGCGGCGAATGGGCATGGATTGAAAGTGGGCGTGTATTTCGCCGCAACGCCAGTCGATGCTAAGATCGCGCCCTGAGATTTTAAGGAAGGTACCGCCATGATGACCAAAGAAGATGTGACCGAACTGTTTGCCAATATCGCCGAGAATGCGCCATGGGACCTGTCCCAGCCGCTGCTGTGGGGCTATTACTTCACCAACCCGACTTCCGAACCGCTGGAGCAGGCTGCCACCCTGCTGGCGCTGCAGGGCTACCGCCCGGTGGAACTGTACCAGCCGGAACTCGACGATCCGGCAGCACCGCCCGTGTGGGTGCTGCACGTGGAAAAGGCCGAAGTGCACAGCGTCGACAGCCTGCACGCACGCAATGGCGAACTGATGGCGTTTGCGCAAGACAAGCAGCTGGCCAGCTATGACGGCATGGACGTGGGTCCGGTCGGCGCGCCCGAAGCGGAGTAGGTCGGATTAGGCGCAAAGCGCCGTAATCCGACAACATCACGAACGCAAAACGACGCCCGCGGGCGCCGTTTTGCATGCAGCAGTGTGAAAATCAGCTCAGGTTTTCCAGGCGGATCTTGGTGACCGTGCCCACCACGCTATGCAAGGCTTCCATCTTCTCGATGGCGGCCGTGACGTTCTTTTCCTGCGTCTGATGCGTCAGCATGATGATGTCCGTATGCGTCTCGCCCTCTGCCGGCTCTTTTTGCAGCATGGCGTCGATCGAAATGCCCCGTTCTGCCAGGATGCGCGTCAGGTCGGCCAGCACGCCCGGCTGGTCGGCCACGTGCATGCGCAGGTAGTAGCTGGTGGTGATTTCCGACATCGGCAAGATGGCGATATCGGTCATCGCGTTCGGCTGGAACGCCAGGTGCGGCACGCGGTGTTCCGGGTCGGCCGTGGCCAGGCGCGTGATGTCGACCAGGTCAGCGATCACCGACGAGGCGGTCGGCTCGGCGCCCGCGCCGCGGCCCGAGTACAGACTGGCGCCGACGGCGTCGCCATGCACCAGCACCGCGTTCATGGCGCCTTCCACATTGGCGATCAGGCGCTTGGCCGGGATCAGGGTCGGATGCACGCGCAGCTCGATGCCTTCCACGCCATTCACGGTAGCGCGCTTGGTGATGCCCAGCAGCTTGATGCGGTAGCCCAGCTGCTCGGCGTAGCGGATGTCGACGGCATTGAGGTTGCTGATGCCTTCCACATGGGCCTTGTCGAACTGCACCGGGATGCCGAAGGCGATAGCCGACATGATGGTGGCCTTGTGCGCAGCGTCGACGCCTTCGATGTCGAAGGTGGGGTCGGCTTCGGCGTAACCGAGTTCCTGCGCCTGTTTCAGCACGGTGGCGAAATCGAGGCCCTTGTCGCGCATTTCCGACAAGATGAAATTGGTGGTGCCGTTGATGATGCCGGCGATCCATTCAATGCGGTTGGCCGTCAAGCCTTCGCGCAGCGCCTTGATGATGGGGATGCCGCCGGCGACAGCCGCCTCGAAAGCCACCATCACGCCCTTGTCCTGGGCGGCGGCGAAGATTTCGTTGCCGTGCACGGCCAGCAGGGCCTTGTTGGCCGTGACCACGTGCTTGCCGTTGGCAATCGCCTGCAGCACCAGGGTTTTCGACAGGTCGTAGCCGCCGATCAGTTCGACGACGATGTCGATCTCGGGATCGTTGACGATCAGGTAGGGGTCATTGACGACCTTGCAGCCGCCGGCGACCAGCGCCTCGGCGCGCGCCACGTCGCGCACGGCGACGGCGACGACTTCAATGCCGCGGCCCGCGCGGCGCTTGATTTCTTCCTGGTTGCGTTTCAGGACGCTGAACGTGCCGTAACCGACATTGCCCAGGCCCAGCAGGCCGATCTTGATGGATTTCATAGTTGTGCTTGACTGCTCATAAGTGGCGCACCCTTGGGCGGCGCCAGGTTGATCGAGATTGCTGCTGGCTGATTCAGCCCCGGCCGTGACGCTTGCGGTAACCTTCGAGGAAGCGCGCAATGCGGCCCATGGCCTCGGTCAGGTCATCGGAATTGGGCAGGAAGACGACACGAAAATGGTCGGGCGCGATCCAGTTGAAGCCCGTGCCCTGCACGATCAGGACCTTCGCTTCGGCCAGTAATTCATAGGCAAACTGCTGGTCGTCGGCGATCGGGTAGACCTCCGGGTCCAGGCGCGGGAACATGTACAGCGCGGCCTTCGGCTTGACACAGGTGACGCCCGGGATATCGGTCAGCAGCTTGTGCGCCAGGTCGCGCTGTTTCAACAGGCGCCCGCCAGGCCCCACCAGGTCTTGTATGCTCTGGTAGCCGCCAAGCGCCGTCTGGATGGCAAACTGCCCCGGCGCGTTGGCGCATAGCCGCATCGAGGCCAGCATGTTGAGGCCTTCGATGTAATCTTTTGCGTGGCGCTTTTCGCCCGAGACCACCATCCAGCCGGAGCGGTAGCCGCAAGAGCGGTAATTCTTCGACAGGCCGTTCATGGTGATGAACAGCACGTCGTCGGCCAGCGAGGCGATCGACACGTGCTCGGCTTCGTCGTACAGCACCTTGTCGTAGATCTCGTCGGCGAAAATGATCAATTGGTGCTGGCGCGCCAGTTCGACGATCTGCAGCAGCACGGAAACCGGGTATAGCGCGCCGGTGGGGTTGTTCGGGTTGATGACGACGATGGCTTTGGTTTGTGGCGTGATCTTGCGGCGCATGTCCTCGATATCGGGATACCACTCGTTCTGCTCGTCGCACACATAATGCACGGGGTTGCCGCCCGACAGGCTGACGGCGGCCGTCCACAACGGGTAATCGGGCGCCGGCACCAGCACTTCGTCGCCACTGTTGAGCAGGGCGTTCATCGACATGACGATCAGTTCGGAAGCGCCATTGCCCAGGTAAATGTCATCGATGGTCACGCCGGCGATATTCTTGCCCTGCGTGTAGTGCATGACGGCCTTGCGCGGCGCGAACATGCCTTTCGAATCCGTATAGCCGGCCGCGTTCTGCAGATTGAGCATCATGTCGCGCACGATCTCGTCGGGCGGATCGAAGCCGAATACGGCCAGGTTGCCGATATTGAGCTTGGTGATCTTGTGGCCTTCTTCTTCCATTTGCCTGGATTTTTCCAGGACCGGGCCGCGGATGTCGTAGCAGACGTCCGCCAATTTATTCGATTTCTGAATCGGTCGCAAAATAAATCCCTGTCGTGATGCGGCGCGGTAAGCAGAACTTGCAGCATGATAGCCGCGCCAGAACTATGAACCCGTGAAACTGCGATGCGAAAGACTGCAAGGCGAAAACAACCATTCTCGCCGAAAACAGGCCATTTTATCAAATTAAACATGGCGAAGCCCGGCATTTGACGCCGATTCTGCCACGCTGGCGCATCCGGACGACAATCCGGCGGGCGCCATCTTCATCTTCCCTTAATCTTGCAGCATTACCATGGCGCAAGCAGGCACCGCCACTGTGGCGCCGAACATTGCAATTTGGAAAGGATGTTGCTTTTCAGTCGCTCTTTTCTGTCATTTATGGCATGCTTACGCCCTTGGCCGCAGCACGCAATTTGGCCGCGCGCGCACCGATCAACCGACACGACCAGCCCCCGATATCGCCATGAAACTCCATGCCAGCAGCACCCAACAATACCAGACTGTCACCGGCTATGACGAAAACGGCGTCGAGATCAATGCCCAGCCGTACAACTACAGCCTGATCGTCATGCCGGAAATGTCCCCCCGGGCGTGGGAAGTGGACAGTTTCGAACAGCTCAACGAGGCGCATTTCGCGCAAATCCTGGCCGATGCGCCCGACGTGGTCATCCTCGGCACGGGCGAGCGCCAGCGCTTCGTGCACCCGAAGCTGACGGCCGCGCTGACCATGCGCCGCATCGGCGTCGAATGCATGGATAGCCAGGCTGCCTGCCGCACCTACAATATCCTCATGGGCGAAGGCCGCAAAGTCACCCTGGCACTGATCCTGGCCCCGGCCGCAGGCAAGGCCGCATGAAAATCAATGTCAACGAACTGCACTCGTCGCGGGTGCTGATGTGGTCCCTGCTGGGCATCTTCATCGTCGTCACCCTGTATGCGCTGGGCGTGCGCACCCTGGTGCCGCCCGACGAAGGCCGCTACGCCGAGATGGCGCGCGAAATGTTCGTCACGGGCGACTGGATCACCACGCGCCTGAACGGCATCAAGTACTTTGAAAAACCGCCGCTGCAAACCTGGATGAATGCGCTGACCTTCGCCGCTTTCGGCCTGGGCGAATGGCAGGCACGCCTGTGGACTGGCCTGTGCGGCATCCTCGGCGTGTGCATGACGGCGTATGCGGGCAAGAAAGTGTTCGGCCCGCGCGTGGGCCTGTATGCGGGCCTGGTGCTGGCGTCGAGCCTGTTCTGGCTCGCTTCCGGCCAGATCAATTCGCTGGACATGGGCCTGTCGGGCATGATGACCCTCACCCTGGGCAGCCTGCTGATCGCCCAGCGCGACGACGCCACGGCAACCGAGCGGCGCAACTGGATGCTGGCTTGCTGGGCCGCGATGGCGCTGGCCGTGCTGGCCAAGGGCCTGATCGGCATCGTGCTGCCGGGCGCCGTGCTGGTGCTGTATTCGCTGTGCGCGCGCGACTGGCGCATCTGGACGCGTTTGCACCTGGTCAAGGGCTTGCTGGTGTTCTTTGCCATCGCCACGCCGTGGTTCGTGCTGGTCGCCCTGCGCAATCCGGAACAGCCGCACTTCTTCTTCATCCACGAGCATTTCCAGCGCTTCCTGATGAAGGGCCACAAGCGCGAAGGCGCCTGGTACTACTTCCTGGTGCTGCTCATTCCCGGCATCCTGCCATGGATAGGCGTGCTGCCGCAAAGCCTGGCCGCGGCCTTCCAGCGCCAGGAAGGCGCCTTCCAGCCCCGCTTGATGCTGCTGGTCTGGGCTGTCTTCATTTTCTTCTTCTTCAGCTATTCGACCTCGAAACTGCCCGGCTATATCGTGCCCGTCTTTCCGGCGCTGGCCTTGCTGGTGGCGCTGTACCTGGAATCGGCCTCGCGCCGCCAGCGCATGCTGGCCGCAGGCCTGCTGTGCGTGCTGGGCGCGGCCGTCCTGATCGGCGGACCGATCGCCTTCGGCAAGGCCAGCGCGCGCGACGCGGACGCCTTGATCGCCCTCAAGGGCTACCAGCCATGGCTGATGGCGGCCGGCTTCTTTGCCCTGGCCGGCGGCGCCCTGGCCTTGCTGCATGCGCGCCAGTTGCGCCGCGACATGACGGTGCTGACGATTGCCGGCGCCGGCTTCCTGGCCACGCACTGCATCCTGGCGGGCTCGGAACTGTATGGCCAGAACCGCGCAGGCACCGACATGCTGCCGCAGATCCAGGCCGAACTGACGGCCGATACCAAGCTCTATTCGGTCGGCATCTATGAACAGTCGCTGACGTATTATCTGCAGCGGCCCGTGATCCTCGTCGATTACTGGGATGAATTCACGTTTGGCCTGAAACAGCAGCCCGAACTGTCCATCCCGAGCATCGAGCCTTTCATCACGCAGTGGACCAACGATGCCAACGCCGGCGTGCACGACATGGCCATTATCAGCCTGAACCGTTACAAGGAATTGCAAGAGCGTGGCGTGCCCATGCGTGTGATTGCCGAAGATGCGCGCCGCATGGTCATTGCCAACAAGTAAATATTTACAGGGGCGCGAGGCAGCACGGATCGCGCCCCCGGCCAGCTTGCCCCGCCTCCGCATCAGCAGGATTTTTCACCGCTGAAGGGGCTGCGCCGCCATACTGACGATATAAAGAGCCATGTCTGCCGGCGGCTTTTGACCGCACTGGCAACCTCGGCGACCCCGAACCACCGAAACATCACGACCCAAGAACCGCGCCCCATGACCTCTACCCTGCCCTTTTTGCCCTTTTCCAAACCCACCATCGACGAAGCGACCATCGCCGCCGTCGGCGAAGTGCTGCGCTCGGGCTGGATCACCAGCGGCCCGAAAGTGCAGGCCTTCGAAGCCCAGCTGTCCGAGTATTTCGGCGGGCGCCCCGTGCGCACCTTCAATTCGGGTACCTGCACCATGGAAATCGCGCTGCGCATCGCCGGCATAGGCCCCGGCGACGAAGTCATCACCACGCCCGTGTCGTGGGTCGCGACGGCCAACGTCATCATCGAAGTGGGCGCCACGCCCGTGTTTGCCGACATCGACCCCGTCACCAGAAATATCGACCTCGACAAGCTGGAAGCGGCCATCACGCCGCGTACGAAAGCCATCATCCCCGTCTACCTGTCCGGTTTGCCCGTCGACATGGACCGCCTGTACGCGATTGCTGAAAAGTACAATTTAAGGGTCGTGGAAGACGCGGCGCAAGCGTTCGGCTCCACCTGGAAGGGCAAGCGCATCGGCGCGTTTGGCGACTTCGTCTCGTTCAGCTTCCAGGCCAACAAGAACATCACCACGGGGGAAGGCGGCTGCCTCGTCCTGAACAACCTGGAAGAAGCCAGGCTGGCCGAAAAATACCGGCTGCAGGGCGTGACGCGCAGCGGCGTCGACGGCATTGACGTCGATGTGCTGGGCGGTAAATACAACATGAGCGACATCATGGCCGCCATCGGCCTGGGCCAGTTCGCCAACATCGACGCGATCACGGCCCACCGCCGCGCGCTGGCACGCCACTATTTCGCGCAATTCGGCAGCGACTTCGAAGCGCAGAGCGGCGCCCAGTTGCCCGTGCAGGATTTTGAAAACAGCAACTGGCATCTGTTCCAGATCATCCTGCCCGACAACGGCCCCGGCACGCGCGCCGCCTTCATGCAGCAAATGGCGCAGCAAAACGTGGGAACGGGCTATCATTACGCACCGATCCACTTGTTTACCATGTACCGCGAACGCGGCTTTACCGAAGGCATGTTCCCCGTCTCGGAAAAGATCGGCCGCCTGACCGTGACCTTGCCGATGTTCTACGCCATGACGACACAGGACGTGGAACGCGCCGTCGCCACCGTCAAATCCATTCTCATCAAATGAGCAGCGCGCCGATGAAACCTGAACTGTCCATTATCATTCCAATCTACAACGAGCAGGATGGCCTGGCCAGCCTGTTCGCCCGCCTGTATCCAGCCCTCGATGCCCTGCAGACGAGCTACGAGATCATCTTCGTCAATGATGGCAGCCGCGACAATTCGGTGGCCATCCTGGCGGAGCAGTTTCGCCAGCGCCCCGACGTCACGCGCGTGATCTTGTTCAACGGCAATTATGGCCAGCACATGGCCATCCTGGCCGGTTTTGAAGCCTCGCGCGGGCAGATCATGGTCACGCTCGATGCCGACCTGCAGAACCCGCCCGAAGAAATCGGCAATCTGGTGGCAAAGATGCGCGAAGGCTACGATTACGTGGGCTCAATCCGGCGCAAGCGGCAAGATTCCGCTTGGCGCACCCTGGCCTCGAAGATGATGAACCGGCTGCGCGAGCGCATCACCAACATCAAGATCACCGACCAGGGCAACATGCTGCGCGCGTATGGCCGCAACGTGATCGACCTGGTCAACCAGTGCGCCGAAGTCAACACCTTCGTGCCCGCCCTGGCTTACACGTTTGCCCGCAAGCCCACGGAAATTACCGTCGAGCACGAGGAGCGCGCGGCCGGCGAGTCGAAATACTCGCTGTACAGCCTGATCCGCCTCAATTTCGACCTGGTGACGGGCTTTTCGCTGATTCCCCTGCAAATCTTTTCGATGCTGGGCATGCTGCTGTCCTTCAGTTCGGCCCTGCTGGTGATCTATCTGCTGGCGCGCCGCTTCCTGTTCGGCGCCGAGGCGCAGGGCGTATTCACCCTGTTCGCCATCGCCTTCTTCCTGATGGGCGTGATCCTGTTCGGCATCGGCCTGGTGGGCGAATACGTGGGACGCATCTTCCAGCAGGTGCGCGCCCGTCCCCGCTACGTGGTGCAGACCATTTTGCAGGACGGCATGGCCCAGGCGGAAGCCGAGGCGCCATCGTACGTGCGCCTGGAAAAGCGCCAGGTGGGCCGCTGATGGGCGCCCCGCGCGCCGTCGTATTCGGCTACCACAATGTGGGCGTGCGCTGCATCAAGGTACTGCTGGCCGGTGGTGTCGATATCGCCCTGGTCGTCACGCACGAAGACAGCCCCACGGAAAACCTGTGGTTCGAATCCGTCGCCAGCCTGTGCCAGGCCGAAGGCATCCCGTACATCACGCCCGGTGATCCGCGCGCGCCCGAGCTGCTGGCGCAGGTGCAGGCGACAACACCGGACATGCTGTTCAGCTTTTACTACCGTCACATGTTGCCGGCCAGCATCCTGGAAGTCGCGCCCGCCTACAATATGCACGGCTCGCTGCTGCCGCAATTCCGCGGCCGTGCGCCCGTCAACTGGGCCGTGCTGCATGGCGCCACGCAAACGGGCGCCACCCTGCATGAAATGACGGTCAAGCCCGATGCCGGCGCCATCGTCGCGCAAACAGCCGTGCCCATCCTGCCCGACGACACAGCCTTTGAAGTCTTCGGCAAGGTCACCGTGGCGGCGGAACAAACGCTGTGGAACGTGCTGCCGGCCTTGCTGGACGGCACGGCGCCGCGCCAGCTCAACGATTTGCGCCAGGGCGGCTACTTTGGCGGGCGCACGCCGGAAGACGGACGCATCGACTGGAAGTTACCCGCGCAGCAGGTATACAACCTGCACCGGGCCGTCGCGCCACCCTATCCCGGCGCTTTCACCGAAGTCAACAATGTCATTTACACCATCGAAAAAGCCCGTTTGAGCAAGCATTCCGCAGGAAGTTTGCCACCGGGCTTGGCGGTAGTGGATAATTGTATCTTTGGCGTCTGCGGAGACGGCCGCATGCTGGCCATTTCCGCGCTGAGGGCTGCCGGGGAGCCGATTTCGGCTCAGCAATTGCAAGCAAGTCTGACCACCCGCGTCAGCACACACTGATATCACTCAAGAGAATCTCACATGAAAAAAGTCCTCATCTTAGGCGTCAACGGCTTCATCGGCCACCACCTGTCCAAGCGCATCCTGGAAACCACCGACTGGCATGTCTACGGCATGGACATGAACACGGACCGCATCACGGAATTGCTGGAAGATGACAACTACAAGTCGCGCATGCACTTCTTTGAAGGCGACATCACGATCAACAAGGAATGGGTCGAATACCACGTCAAGAAATGCGACGTGATCCTGCCCCTGGTGGCCATCGCCACGCCATCGACCTACGTCAAGCAGCCACTGCGCGTCTTCGAACTGGACTTCGAAGCCAACCTGCCTATCGTCCGCTCGGCCGCCAAGTACGGCAAGCACCTGGTCTTCCCGTCGACCTCGGAAGTGTATGGCATGTGCCATGACGAGGAATTCGACCCGGAAAACTCGGAACTGATCTGCGGCCCGATCAACAAGCCGCGCTGGATCTATTCAAACGCCAAGCAATTGATGGACCGCGTGATCTGGGGCTACGGCATGGAAGGCTTGAACTTCACCC
Source organism: Janthinobacterium leeuwenhoeki (assembly GCF_051380795.1). Classification (NCBI taxonomy): domain Bacteria; kingdom Pseudomonadati; phylum Pseudomonadota; class Betaproteobacteria; order Burkholderiales; family Oxalobacteraceae; genus Janthinobacterium; species Janthinobacterium leeuwenhoeki. Next base: position 4,318 of record NZ_JBNYXT010000035.1, on the reverse strand, counting down.
TGTTCCGTCCCTTCAACTGGATCGGTGCCGGCCTCGATTCGATCCACACGCCGAAAGAAGGTTCCTCGCGCGTGGTGACGCAATTCTTCGGCCATATCGTGCGCGGCGAGAATATCTCGCTGGTGGACGGCGGCGCGCAGAAACGCGCGTTCACCTACATCGACGACGGCATCGATGCGCTGATGCGCATCATCGCCAACAAGAACGGCATCGCCAGCGGCAAAATCTACAACATTGGCAATCCGACCAATAACTATTCGATCCGCGACCTGGCCGGCATGATGCTGACCCTGGCCGCCGAGTACCCGGAATACGCCGAAGGCGCGAAACACGTGAAAATCGTGGAAACGACCTCGGGCGCGTACTACGGCGCCGGCTACCAGGACGTGCAAAACCGCGTGCCGAAAATCACGAATACCTGCGAAGAGCTGGGCTGGGCGCCGAGCACCACCATGGCCGATTCCCTGCGCAATATTTTCGACGCCTACCGCAGCCAGGTAGCCCAAGCCAAAGCCTTGATGGATTAATGTTGAGCAAGCCGTTCCTGACCCTGAAAATCGACGTCGATACCTATCGCGGCACCCGTGTAGGCATGGGCAATCTGGTGCGCATGCTGGCCGCGCACCAGGCCAAGGCCACCTTTCTGTTTTCGCTGGGCCCCGACCACACGGGTTGGGCCCTGCGGCGCGCCTTGCGGCCCGGCTTTTTCAGCAAGGTGTCGCGCACCTCGGTGGTCGAGCACTACGGCTTGAAAACCTTGATGTACGGCACTTTGCTGCCGGGACCCGATATCGGCAAGCTCTGTGCGGCGCAATTGCGTGCCGTGCGCGATACCGGTTTCGAGTGCGGCATCCACACCTGGGATCACACCCTGTGGCAAGACAACGTGGCCAAGCGCAACGCCGCCTGGACCATCAACATGATGCGCAAGGCCGCCAAGCGCTACGAGCAGGTGTTTGGCACAAAACCGCACACGCACGGCGCGGCCGGCTGGCAAATGAATGTCAGCGCCTTTGTCGAACACGACACGGCCGGCTACCGCTTTGCCTCCGATGGCCGCGCCATGCTCGATGCACGCGGCGCCATGGTGCATCCTGGCAATGGCCCGCATCGCGTGCGCAATGGCAACACCATCCTGCAATGCGTGCAATTGCCCACCACCCTGCCCACCCTGGACGAGCTGCTGGGCTGCGAAATCGACGGCAAACTGATCACGACGAGCAATGTTGCCGCGCATATATTGTCGTTGACGGCGGATAATCCGCGCGACCACGTATATACCTTGCATGCAGAACTTGAAGGACAGAAACTCGCCCCCATTTTCGAACAACTGCTGGCTGGCTGGAAAGCCCAGGGCTACCAGTTTGCAGCGATGGGCGATTATTATGAAAAGATAAAAAATACGGACTTGCCAGTGTGCCCCGTCACCTGGGATGAGTTGCCAGGCCGTTCGGGACGCCTGATTGTGCAGGGCAAAGCGGCCTGAATGCTGTATTGTTGCACCTGGATGCGTTGCCAGATTAAAAACCAGCGCTGATGATCACCGTTCAGGAGAGAACCTGTGGCTGATAGCCAATCCCTCGTTAGCATACCCGACTTTAGCGCCGCCATGACCAGCGGCAAAACCTTTCAGTTGCTGGGCCGTCCTGCCAAGGCCACGGTGCTGTTTTTCTATCCGAAGGACAACACCCCTGGCTGCACCACGGAAAACATCGCCTTCCGCGATGCGTATTCGCAATTTGTCGCCGCCGGCGTGGAAATCTACGGCATCAGCCGCGATTCCCTGCGCTCGCACGAAAGTTTCAAAGCCAAGCTGGAACTGCCGTTCGAGCTCATTTCCGACCCGGACGAAGCCGTTTGCCTGCTGTTTAACGTCATGAAGATGAAACAGATGTACGGCAAGACCGTGCGTGGCGTCGAGCGCAGTACGTTTGTGATTGACGCCCAGGGCCGATTGGTGAAAGAATGGAGAGGCGTGAAGGTCGCAACTCACGTGGAAGAAGTGCTGGAATTCGTAGCGCATCTGAATTGATCGTCCATTTTGATCCAATGCGCGTTGTCGGCTTCCAGCGAGCTTAGTTCAACCGCAGTTCAGTTCACGGTACCTATCGCCATTTTGAGTCAACGAAGCGCCTCCATCCACTCCGCCAGGCGGGCCTGTAGCCCGCCGATGGCGTCCATGACCGGCCATGCTGCCGGCCTTCCGGCAGTTACTCGTCCTGTAGCATTGTTGTTCCCCCGCATCCACCCCATGAGAAGTGCCGCCAGAAGCTGGCTGCCCATGGGCGATTCATTCCAGAAATTTTTTGATTGAGATCCTGATGCCACTGCCAAAATTACCGAGCAAGCCAGCCACCATCCTGGCCACCCAAGATTACCCAAGCGCAGGCGCAGCGCGCCCGGCCACCAAAACCCCGGCAGCCAAGAAAGTGGCTGCACCGATTATTGAAGCGGCGATCGCCGAAGTTGCCAAGCCGGTCCGCAATGCGGCCACGAAGATCAAGCAAGTCGCTGCCCTGATGGTCGCCAAGCCGGCGCAGGCGCCTGCGCCGGTTGCGGCCGCCCCTGCCGCCGTACCTGCTGTTGCAGCGAAAGCCAAGCCGGCGGCAAAAGGCAAGGTCACGCCGATCAAGCCCGTCAAGCAAGCCGAGCAGCCACACCCGGCCAAGCACAAGGCTGTGGAAGTGCAACTCAAGTCGTCCGCCAGCCGCGCCGCCGACCAGCGCGGCATCAGCAAGCTGTTCGTGCTCGACACGAACGTGCTGATGCACGATCCATCGTCGCTGTTCCGCTTCGAGGAACACGATGTGTACCTGCCGATGATGACTCTGGAAGAGCTGGACAACCATAAAAAGGGCATGACGGAAGTGGCGCGCAATGCGCGCCAGGTCTCGCGCACCCTGGATGCCCTGATCAGCAACACGGACGACGATGCGATCGAACACGGCATCTTGCTGTCCAAGCTGGGCAACAAGGACGCCAAGGGCCGTCTGTTCTTCCAGACACGTTTGCAAAGCGCCGACTTGCCGGCTGGCTTGCCAGTGGGCAAGGCCGACAACCAGATCCTCGCCGTCGTGCGCTCGCTGGAATCGGAACAGGAAGGCCGCCCCGTGGTGCTGGTGTCGAAAGACATCAACATGCGTATCAAGGCGCGCGCCCTGGGCTTGCCGGCCGAAGATTACTTCAACGACCATGTGCTGGAAGACACGGACTTGCTGTACTCGGGCATCGTGCAATTGCCGGACGACTTCTGGAACAAGCACGGCAAGGACATGGAATCGTGGCAGGAAAGCAAGAACGGCTACAGCTCCACCTTCTACCGCGTGACGGGCCCGTTCATTCCATCGCTGCTGGTCAACCAGTTCATCTACCTGGAACCGAAAAACGGCGAAACGCCATTCTACGGCCAGGTCAAACAGATCAACGGCAAGACGGCCGTGCTGCAAACCCTGCGCGACTTCAGCCACACGAAGAACAATGTGTGGGGCGTGACGGCACGCAACCGCGAGCAGAACTTCGCGCTGAACTTGCTGATGAATCCGGAATGCGACTTCGTCACCCTGCTGGGCCAGGCCGGTACCGGCAAGACCTTGCTGGCCCTGGCCGCCGGCCTGGCGCAAGTGCTGGAAACCAAGCTCTACAATGAAATCATCGTTACCCGCGTGACGGTGCCGGTGGGCGAAGACATCGGCTTCCTGCCCGGCACGGAAGAAGAAAAGATGTCGCCATGGATGGGCGCCTTCGACGACAACCTGGAAGTGCTGAACAAGTCCGACTCCGATGGCGGCGAATGGGGCCGTGCGGCAACGCAAGACCTGATCCGCTCGCGCATCAAGATCAAGTCGCTCAACTTCATGCGCGGCCGCACGTTCGTGAACAAGTTCCTCATCATCGATGAAGCGCAAAACTTGACGCCGAAACAAGTCAAGACCCTGGTCACGCGCGCCGGTCCCGGCACGAAGATCCTGTGCCTGGGCAACATCGCGCAGATCGACACGCCGTACCTGACGGAAGGCTCCAGCGGCCTGACCTACGTGGTCGACCGCTTCAAGGGCTGGACCCACAGCGGCCACGTCACCCTGGCCCGCGGCGAGCGTTCGCGCCTGGCCGATCACGCCAGCGAAGTGCTGTAAGTTTTGACCGGGCGGCCCGAGCCGCCGCTACAACAGAAAGCCCCGGCTGCAGCAATGCAGGCGGGGCTTTTTTTACGGTGCGCCCGGCAGGGCGCACTCACTGGGAGGTGCAAGTCCTCTACTCGCCCGACAAGGGGAAGAGTTAGCTGAACGGCAAGGGTGCCGCGGGCGACTGCGGATCTGGA
>NZ_JBNYXT010000034.1:0-60099 GCF_051380795.1 Janthinobacterium leeuwenhoeki | reverse complement strand
AGAAAGACGCGAAGCATCGCGTCAACTTGAACGAAAAATGGGCTTGAACGGCTCATCGGTCGCCCATTTGGCGCGCCAACCTCGCCAGAAAACCGAATTGATCAGCGCTTCCCTAGGTCAAGATTGGCTTTGCGTGCTTTGGGAAACATTTCGCCTTCCTCTTCACCTACGTGGTGCTCAATCTGCTCGGACAGCACTTTGACTTTAGCATCGTAGAGATCCTCGTCCGCATTCATCGAGAGTATCTGTGCAATCAGATCTTTTGCCGAGGCGTGCTCGACCGTTGCTTCATCCATAAGATCGTCGTCGCCAGTCGCTTCGCGCACGGCAGGATAGAAAATTTCCTCTTCTGCAGTGGCGTGCTTGGTTAATTCCAGGCAGATTTGCGTCGCCAGCTTTTTCTTGCTCGCGCGTGAACGGTCGCTGAGTCCAGCGTATTGCTCGAACAACGCTTTGACGTTTTTGTGATCCTGTGTCAGAAGGTCAATCGCGTCTACTTGCGCGGTGTTAGCGCTACGGCCGGTAGTGGTTGCTTCAGTTGATTTCGATGTCGTAGGCATGATGTCGATTCCTCATAGTAATTAATTGGACGCGCCGCAGCACTCCCATGCATGTCTCATTTCGAACGCGAACCCGAACCGGATTTATCCTTGTCTGAGGACGACGCGGACGAGCCGGAGCCAGAACGCGGCGAGCCACCCTGGTTGCCATCGGATTTTCCGCGCGAACCGCTGTCGCTTTGCTGATTGCCATCGTTCTTGTGGCTCATGGCGCCCGCTTCGCGCGCTTCTTCGGTGGTAAACTCGTGAGCGTTACCGGAAGCATGGGCGGCGCGGCCACCCTCGGCAGCGATTTCGCGCTGCTTTGCCGGATCCATCGAGGCAAAGCCGCGGTTGCTCGTATCGCCGCTCTGCGACGACTCCGACTTGCTGCTGCCTTGGTTACCACTGCCGCCTTGCGACTGTTTGCTGGAGCTGGAACTGGCCTGCGATCCTTTGGAATTGCTGTCCGACTTGTTATTGCCGACTTGATTGCCGCCTTGCTTTGATGTAGTCATGATGATCTCCAATGTGATTGAAAAATCTGGCTAACGTTTCATCAACCGATGACGTCGTTGCCTGAAACCATGGTAGGGCGTCGGTGGTGCAATATAGTCAGGGTTTTGCCTACGTTTGCGTAGGAATACCACTCGCCGGTGAGTGGGAGCAAAGCAGCAACGCGACTAGTATTGCTGAGGTAACTTTTCAACACTTACTCTTGAAACGTGTTCACGCTCTCGCCTGTTTGCGGCTGATGGCGCGACGAGCAACATGCTATTGCTGGTCAAACGGGCGATCGCCTGTGACCATGCAGTCAGGGAAAAATTCTGTGGGTCATCATGACCATTCGCAAAACCGGTGTCGATCACGGCGTGGAAGGCGGGGATCAACCACGTGCCCTTGCGCACGCTGGCGGCGATATACAGCAGGGCCAGGCGCTCGTATTGCGCGGGTGTAAAGCCAGGATCGGGCGCCAGGCCATCGTTGCCCTTGCCGCCGCCGGGCACGGAGTGGCGCGGCTGCACCAGTTCCACGTGCAGGAACAGGCCCGTCAGTGACGGCTTGTCCTTTTCCAGCTTGCTGGCGTAGCCGGGCGTGCCAAAGTCGCGCACTTGCAAGGAGCCGCCCAGGCGGTTCACGTAGACATGGCCTTTCGGACCGCCGCCCAGCTCAGGGTTACGTAGATTGAAATCGTTGAAATCCCAGCTGGCGTCGTTGATGTGGCCGGGAATGGCGTCAAGCAAGAAATTCGGATAGCTGGTGTCGTGGATGACGAAATAGCGGGCCATCGGCGCGGCCAGCCGGCCCACGGCGCGCGACAGGGGGGCGTCGACGGCGCCGCCCACGTCCTTTTCATCGATACCGTGCGTGGCCAGGTAAGTGCGCAACTGGGCCGCTTCCAGCGTGGTTTTCTTGCCGACCAGGCTATCGAGAAACGCCGGCAGCGGCGCGCTGGCGCCCAGCCGCGCATATAGCTTGACGGGGCGCAACAAGCACGTGGCTTGCGTTCGCGCATCGCCTTTGAAGCCGCTTTTCCAGGCGGCATACGGGCAGGCGGCTTGCTTCTGGGCAGCGGCCGGCAGGGATAGGCACAGCAAGAGCAACAGGGTAGGGAGTCGTTTCATGCGGGCATTGTCGCCGCAACGCGGCTTGCGGCACAGCCACGCACGCGAAGCTGCCCCGGGAAGGGGCAGCTTTGTCTTCGGGCTTAGAAGTCCACTGACGCCGACACGACCACGGTGCGTGGGGCGCCCAGCACCAGATAGCCAGCGCCCGAGGCGCCGCCGGCGGAGGCCCAGTAGTTCTTGTCGGCCACGTTGTCCAGGCGCGCGCGCAAGGTGACGGCGCGGTCGGCGATGCTGGTCAGGTAGCGTGCGCCCAGGTCCAGGCGTGTCCAGGACGGCACTTTCTGCGTATTGGCGCCATCGATGTATTGCTTCGACGTATACAAGGTGCGTCCCGTCAAGGCCAGGCCGCGTACGCCGGGCACATCCCATTCCACACCGAAATTGAGCTGGGTAGCAGGCACGCCGATGGCATCCTTGCCCACGTTGGCAGCGTTCATGGCGCTCAGCTGCTCCGTGTCGAGCAGTGTCAGGCCGCCCAGCAGGCGCAGGCCACGGGCAGGTGTACCGAATACCGACAATTCGATGCCGCGGTTGCGCTGTTCGCCAAACACGCCGAAGATGCCGTTTTCCACATAGGCCGATGGCTGCTTGGTGGTAAACAGGGCAAGGCTGGCGCCGATGCGGCCAGCATCATACTTGACGCCGATTTCTTTCTGTTTCGACTTGTAGGGCGCGAACGCCTGGCCGACATTGGTCACACCGGTGCCAGCGGCGACCGCTCCTTTTTGCAGGCCTTCAATATAGTTGGCATAAACGGACACTTCCTTGACCGGGCGATACACCAGGCCCAGCACAGGCGTGGTGGTGCTTTCGCTGTAGCTGCTGCTATCAAACCGGACGCCCGTGTTGTAGTCGTACGAATCATCCTTGATGGTCTGGCGGCGCGCGCCTACGGTCAGCAATACCTTGTCATCGGCAAAAGCCATGGTGTCGGCAATGGCAAAGCTCGACAGCATGGTGCGTGCCGTCACCAGCGGATGCGCTAGGTCGCCGCCCATGAACCAGGTTGGCGCGGGCGCGGCTACCTGCACGGGGGCATAGATGTTCGTGCCAAAGCCTGTCATAAAATCGCTCATGCCATAGGCATTCTTCGATTGCGACCAGAAGGTGGAGGCGGTAGCGCTGATGGTATGCCCGATGGTGCCCGTGCGCAGCTTGCCGCGCACGCCGATCTCGCCCGTACGGACGCTATCGTGACGGGTATTGTCAAAGCGATAGGAACTGGCCGCGCCGGATGTACTGTTCACCGTGGGTGCTGCCAGCACGTTCGACTCGTCGCCATTACGAAAGCCCATGGCCGCCCAAGCCACGACATCCTTTGCGAGGTCGTATTCTCCGCGCAGGGTGCCGAAAGTATCGCGTTCGTTGGAGTGCGTCCAGCTCTGCGCGAAGTTGCTGCTGGCGTCAGGCGCAGCTGGCACGGCAACCCCGCTGGCCACACTGACGCTTGGGCGCGGATTGCGCAGCTTGTGTTCCTGATAGCCGGCATCGGCCGACAGGCGGAAATCGCGGCCGCGGTAATCGGCGCCGATAGAGAATACGCTCAGTTCGCGCTTTTCGCGGTCGACGGCGGTGTCGCCATCGCGCCGTACTGCATTGATGCGCACGCCGGTATTGTTGTCGGGACCGAAGCGGCGGCCGATATCGGCTGCCACATAGCCCTGGCCACCGCTTTCCGTACCGACCGTAATTTGTGTCAGCGCTGCATCGGTGGCGCGTTTGGGCACCAGATTGATGGTGCCGCCGACGCCGCCACCACCGGGCGCCGCACCATTGATGTAGCTATTCGCGCCACGGAACACTTCCACGCGTTCCAGCAACTCGGAAGCGACAAACTGGCGCGGCAGCAAGCCATACAGGCCGTTATACGCGAGGTCGTCCGAATTCACGGCGAAGCCGCGGATCATGTACATTTCCTGGAAATTGCCGAAGCCGCGCGTCACGCGCACGCCAGCATCGTTTTGCAGCACATCGCCCACGCCCTGTGCCTGCTGGTCCTGGATCAGCGCCTGCGTATAGTTGGTGCTGTTGAAGGGTGTCTCCATCATGTCGACATTGCCCAGCAAGCCCAAACGTCCGCCGCGCGCCACCTGGCCGCCTGCATACGCCTTCGGCAAGCCTTCCGCCGACGCATCGGCCGAGGCATTCACGACCACCGTGGGCATGCTTTGCGCATCGCCGGTCGGCGTGGCGGGAGTGGTCTGGGCGTGGACGGCGGCGCTGGCCAGCAGGAAGGCGGCCAGGGCGAACGGGGTAGGGGTGAGGCGGAAGGAGCGCATGGTGTTGTTTGGATATTAATGAGAATGATTATCATTATATTCCAGCGTGGCGCGCGACGTGGGAAAGTGTGAGAATGTCTTCAAAAAGTCGCCGTTTGTACAACACTTGAAGGGCCAGGCACTGGAATCTGGCGGAAAAGGGCGCGCCGAACGATACCTTGCGGATTTATTAAAGCCTATGCTTCAGTTTCGCTAGAATGGGCCATCGCGCCCGGCGCCCACAGGAAACCGCATGCCCATGCACCGCCATCTACAGTCCGCTTCCAGGCGCATGCGCATATGCCGGGGCTTGCGCTTGAGAAGCGCGGCTGTCGCGCTGATCCTGGCCATGCACGCGCTGGGCCTGTATTTCCTGCTCTTGCCGGCGCGGCAACTCAAGCAATACACGGAAGTGGCGTTCATGACCTTGCTGCCGCCCCGGCCAACGCCGCAGGCGCCACCGATGGCCTTGCCCATGCCGATGCCGGCCCCATCGCCGCGCGCGCGGGCGCCTGCGCCGCCCGCCGTCCCTGAGACGCCTGCCGCGACGGCACCAAGCATCACCGTACCCGCCGAGGAATTGCCCGAAGCGACCAGTACCGCACCGGCCGGCGCCGATTTGCGCACGCGCGCCAGGCTGGCTGCAGGCGCTGCCGACAAGGCCCTGCGTAGCGAACTGAAGCGGGACCAGCCTTGGCTGGCCACAGCCGACCTCAAGAGCGAAAGCAGCTTCCAGAAGCTGGTCGCTTCCGCCTGGCGCGGCGGCCCGATCCTCCGCGTGGAGGAATACCTGACGGCCGATGGCCGGCCCGCCACGCGCGTCGTCAGCGCCGGCGGCGCCACGTGCTATGGCCTGGCCGAGAATCCTGGCGCGGGCGCCGACCCGTTCAAGACGGGCGGCAAGGTGAAACGCGTGCCTTGCCCGGGCTAAAGACCGCGCGCAGGGCAGGGTTTAAGGCTGTTAACGGGGGATGTCATCCCCGGCTGGGCGTCAAATATGCTAAGTTGCGTCTGCAAATCTTGTCGACACCAACCCGGACGCCCATGCTCCCCGAACTCCTCATCCTCGCACCCAGCCCGTCGGCTGCCGTCACTGCCCAGCTGGAACAGCAATATAGCTGCCACCATGCCTGGCAAGTGCCGGCGCAAGAACGCCACGCCTGGCTGGCCCAGCGCGCGCCCGCCATCCGCGCCGTCGTCACGACGGGCGCGCTGGGCTTGAACGCCGCCGACATGGCCCTGTTACCAAAGCTGGAAATCGTCGCCGTGAATGGCGTCGGACTCGATGGCGTGGCGCTCGACCAGGCGCGCGCGCGCGGCATCGCCGTCACCACCACGCCCAAGGTGTTGACCGATGACGTGGCCGACGTGGCGCTGGCCTTGCTGCTGGCCAGCACGCGGCATATCGTGGCGCTCGACCGTTTCGTGCGCGATGGCGGCTGGGAACGCCGCGAAGCCATCGCCCCCGCGTCCAGCCTGCGCGGCAAGACGGCCGGCATCTTCGGTTTCGGCCAGATCGGGCAAGCCATCGCGCTGCGCCTGGCCGCCTTCGGTGTCAAGGTCCGCTACTTCCAGCCGCGTGCCATTGCCGGCACCAGCGTGCCGCGCGCGCAATCCCTGCTGGCTCTGGCGCAGGAAAGCGATGTCCTGATCGTCTGCGCGCCGGGTACGCCGGCCACGCGTCAGATCATCGACCGCAGCGTGCTTGACGCGCTCGGTCCGCAAGGCACCCTGATCAACATCGCCCGTGGCGCCCTCATCGACGAAGACGCCATGATCGCCGCCCTGCAGGATGGCCACCTGGGCGCGGCCGGCCTCGACGTGTTTGCGGACGAACCGCGCGTGCCAGCCGCCCTGCGCGCCTTGCCGAACGTGGTGCTGACGCCGCACGTGGGCAGCCTGACGGTGGAAACGCGCCATGCGATGGGGCAGCTGGTGGTGGATAATCTGGCCGCGCACTTTGCCGGCTTGCCGCTATTGACGCCAGTAAAATGATAAGGCCCAGGATGAACCGTTTTAATCAAGCATGAATGAAAGAGTAGCCATGGAATTAAGAAAATCGCTGTTGCGCACGCGCGGCGGACAGGACAGCGGCAAGGTGGGCATGATCGAGCTGTTCTTCGACCTCGTGTTCGTGTTTGCCGTCACGCAACTCTCGCACGGTTTGCTGGCGCACCTGAGCGCCGTGGGCTGGCTGCAGACGGGCTTGCTGCTGCTGGCCGTCTGGTGGGTGTGGATCTTTACGTCGTGGATCACCAACTGGCTCGACCCCGAGCGCATACCCGTGCGTATCAGCCTGTTTGCCATGATGCTGGGCGGCCTGATCATGTCGGCTTCGATTCCGGAAGCGTTCGGCACGCGGGGCCTGGCGTTTGCGGGCGCGTATGTCGCCATGCAGGTGGGGCGTCCCCTGTTTGCCTGGTGGGCCGTGCGCAATGACACCGTGGCGCGCCGCCGCAATTTCCAGCGCATCGCCCTGTGGGCCGTGCTGTCCGGCATCTTCTGGATCGGCGGCGGCATCGCGTCACCCGAGCAGCGCATCTTCTGGTGGGGACTGGCACTGGCGATCGACCTGGCCGGCCCATGGATGCAGTTCGGCCTGCCTGGCCTGGGCCGTTCAACGATAGCCGACTGGGATGTCGATGGCAGCCACATGGCCGAACGCTGCGGCCTGTTCGTCATCATCGCCCTGGGTGAATCCTTGCTGGTGACGGGCGCCACCTTCGCGGGGCTGGAATGGACAGCCGCCAACTGGCTGGGCTTTTTGTCGGCCCTGGTCGGCAGTATCGCCATGTGGTGGATCTACTTTGACACGGGCGCCGAGGCGGGCCATCACCGCATCGCCCATTCGAAGGATCCGGGCCGTATCGCCCGCAAGGCTTACACGTATATCCACGTGCTGATCGTGGGCGGCGTGATCGTCTGTGCCGTGGCCGACGAACTGGCCCTCGTGCATCCGGACGAAGCGAGTTTCGCCGGCATCAGCGCCTTGCTGGGCGGGCCGATCCTGTATCTGTTGGGCAATGCGCTGTTCAAATGGGTCAGCAGCGAGCGCGCCGCGCCGCCGCTGTCGCATCTGCTGGGCATCTTGATCATCCTGGCGCTGATCCCGATGGCCTACGGAAGGCTGTATTCACCGCTGACCCTGGCCTGCATCACCAGCTGCGTGCTGGTACTGGTCGCCGTGTGGGAACATATGGCGCTGCGCCGTCCGCCCCCGGATATCGATCCCTGATGCCTGCTTGAACTTAGCCGGGCGGCGCAATGCCGTCCGGATCGCTGCGCGTATCGAGCTGCAGCTGCAAAAATGCCAGGTCCAGCCAGGCGCCGAACTTGGTGCCGACTTGGCGCATCAAACCCACTTCCGCAAAGCCCAGTTGCTTGTGCAGGGTGATCGAGGCGGCGTTGCCCGCCTCGATGCCCGCCACCATGACGTGCTTGCCCAGGCCGCGCGCCCGCGCGATCAGTTCCCCCATCAAGGCCTTGCCGACGCCGGCACCGCGGCGATCTGCGCGCACATACACGGAATGCTCGACCGTATGGCGAAAACCCTCGAACGGGCGCCAGTCGCCGAACGAGGCGTAGCCAGCGACAGTTCCTTCCGCATCGATGGCGACCAGCACCGGATAGCCGGCCCGCTGGCGGTCGGCCAGCCAGGCGGCGCGGTTGGCCGCATCGACCGTGCGTTCATTCCAGATGGCCAGGGTGTTGCTGACGGCATCGTTGTATATGGCCGTGATGGCCTCGATGTCGCCCGCTTGGGCGTCGCGTATCTGCATGTTGCTCTCCTCGTCAAGCGTCCACTATAATGGACAAATGATAGATTGACGCCCAGCCCTTGTCCAATATAATTCGAATGGAAGCTGATAAATGTCCACCAAACCAGACGAGTTGAACCAGCGCATCGGCGCCAGGGTGCGCCTTGAGCGTGAAAACCTGGGCTGGTCGCTGACGCAGTTGGCGGCCCGCTCGGGCGTGTCGCGCGCGATGGTGCACAAGGTGGAGCGGGGCGATTGCAGCCCCACGGCCACCTTGCTGGCGCGGCTGTCGGGCGCCTTCGGCCTGAGCATGTCCGAACTGATCGCCCGCGCCGAGATGCGCGCGGGGCGCTTGCTGCGCCAGGCTGACCAGCCCGTGTGGATCGATCCGCAGAGCGGCTATGTGCGGCGGCACGTGTCGCCCGCGTCCGACATGCCGCTCGACCTCGTGCATATTAGCTTGCCGCCGGGCGCCGTGGTGGCCATGCCGGCCGCCGCCTACGTGGCGCGGCGACAACTCATATGGTCGCTGATCGGCAGTCTCGTCTTCATCGAAGGCGATACGCGCCACGTGCTGGACGCGGGCGACTGCCTGGAACTGGGGCCGCCCGCCGACTGCGTGTTCTGCAATGAAACGGCTGTCGCCTGCACCTACGCCGTGGCGGTATTGAAAAACTGAGGTCTAGCCAGCGTTACAGCGCAACAGCGCGCAGCTGCGCAATGAAGGCGCGCGCGGCGGGCGCCTGTTCGTGGCGGCGGAAGGCAGCGGCGATTTCCGAGCTGATCTGCGGTCCTTGCAGCTCACGGAACACCACGCCGGGCAATTGCACGCTGGCCATCACGGAATGGGGCACGATGGCGCAGCCCACGCCCAGCGATACTTCCGTCAGCACGGCCACCAGGCTGCCCGGGCGCGACACCACCTGCGCCGCAAAGCCGCCGCGCCGGCTAAACTCAACGGTGCCCAATTCCTGTTCCGGCACGATGAAGGCCTGCTGCGCCAGCGCCGCCGGCCCCGCCACATCAAGCAAGGCCAGCGGGCTGTCGGCCGGCACGGCCAGCACGAAGCGGTCGCGCAGCAAGACCACGCTATCGCTGCCATCCGGCAAGTGCAGGGGCGGGCGCACGAACGCCAGGTCGACGCGGCCCTGATCCAGCAAGCCGGGCAGGGCATCCATCGCGTATTCGCGCGCGCTGATGTGGATGCCCGGGTGGCTGGCGCGAAAGCGGGCGAACTGGTCTTGCAGCACGCCTGAGTATGCGGCCGAAGCCACGTAGCCGATTTCCAGCCGTCCCAGTTCGCCCCGTCCCGCCCGCCGCGCCACGTCCTGCGCCTGCGCCAGCTGCCCCAGCGCGCGCGCAGCCTCGATGACGAACAATTCCCCGGCCGCCGTCAGGGCCACGGCGCGCTTGCTGCGCTGAAACAAGCGCGTACCCAGCAACTGTTCCGTTTCCTGCACCTGTTTGGTCAGCGCGGGCGGCGAAATGCCCAGTTCCGCCGCGGCCCGCGCGAAATGCAGGCTGTGCGCCACGGCCAGTACGCAGCGGAAATGCCGCAATTCCATGTCTTTGTCTGTATTCACCATGAGTAAATTATAAGGCGCTTGTCTTATAACAAGAAATAATGTCGGCCTGCTTACAATCGTGGCATGAAAAATTCCAACTGGACCTTGTATACCTGCTCGGGCGTGTGCGCGCTGATCATGCTCGACACCAACGTCGTGGCCGTCTCCTTGCCATCGATTGCCCGCTCGCTGAACGCCAGCTTCGTCGATGTGGAATGGGTGGTCAGCGCCTACATGCTGGCGTTCGCCTCGTTTTTGCTACCGGCCGGCAGCATCGCCGACCGCCTGGGACGGCGCAGGGTCATGCTGTTCGGCCTGTCCGTGTTCGCACTGGCGTCCCTGCTGTGTGGCCTGGCGTGGACGCCGTTCGTGCTCAATGTGGCGCGCGCCATCAAGGGCCTGGGCGCGGCGCTGCTGCTGACCTCCGCGCTGGCCGTCATCGGCCACACCTTTCATGCGGAAAAGGAGAGGGCGCGCGCCTGGTCCGTGTGGGGCGCGGCCATGGGCGTGGCCATGACAGTGGCGCCCCTGCTGGGCGGCCTGATCACGAGCGCCATCAACTGGCGCTGGATTTTCTACTTGAACCTGCCCGTCGTGGCCATATTGATGCTGCTCGTACGCAAGCACGTGGATGAGTCGAAGGATGCCTCGAACGCCAGTTTCGACCCGTTGGGGGCGCTGCTGTTTTCCGCCGGTCTGTTCTGCATCATCTGGGGTTTGATCGATGCCAGCGTGGCGCTCTGGTCCAGCCGCGCCACTGTGCTGCGCTTTTTGGCCGGCGCAGCGCTGCTGGTGGTGTTCGTGCTGGTGGAGCGGCACCAGCGCGCGCCGATGGTCGATTTGTCCCTGTTTGGCCGCCGCGTGTTTGTCGGCGCCGTGCTGGGCATGTTCGGCTACGCCATTGCCGCGCAAGTGATGATGACGTTTCTGCCCCTGTATTTGCAGAATGCCTTCGGCTTTTCCGCCGTGCTGGCCGGCTGCGCCATGCTGCCGTTTGCCGTGGCCATGGTGGTGCTGTCGCGCCTGGCACCGCGCGCCATGCGCCATCTGGACGACCGTGGCATCCTCGTAACGGGTCTGCTGATCGTCGCCGTCGGCAACGTCGCCACGGCCTTTGCCGCCGCCAGTTTGCAGTACGGCTGGGTAGCGGGCGGCATGATAGTCACGGGCGCGGGGGCGGGATTGCTGAACGGCACGACGCAAAAAGCCATCCTTGCCTGCATCCCCCGCGAGCGCACGGGCATGGGTTCAGGCATCAGCACCACCACGCGCTTTGTCGGCATCGTGCTGGCCGTGGGCGCGCTGGGCGCCGTGCTGGCCATGCGCACGGCGGCCGCGTTCGAGAAGCTGGCGTGGTTGCATGGCTTGAAGGCCTCGCCCGAGATGATAGGGCGCATCGTCGCCGGCAACGCGGCCGAGGCTTTCGGCCAGCTGCCACCCGCCATGCAGGCCGTGGCGCAGGAAGCGGCGCGCCATGCCTTCATCGACGGTTTTGCCAGCGTGCTGTACCTGGCTGGCGGCCTGGCTGGCGTGGTGGCGGCGCTGGTGTTTGTGCTGGCCAGGCCGGTGCAAAAAGTGGGGAAAGTGTAACTGTTCATCCATATTCAAGTACACGGACTTTGCCTGTAATATGATGCCATAAGGAAATACATGGCAATCATACAATCACCACAGGTAATCGCATGTGTAGGAAACGCATCATCGTCACCAGCGTGCTGGTGGCAGTCATCGGCGTGACCGCTCCCCTGAGCCTGGTCTTTTATCTGTCGTCCATGCACGCCGAGCAGGGCGAGCAGGAACGCCTGCGCCTGCTCGCCGGCTACGCGCTCGAGCGCGCCCACCGTTCCATCGCCTCGGCCAGCATGGCCCTGCGCAGCGCCGATGCGCTGGACCTGGCGCCGTGCTCGGAAGCGCATGTCCAGCAATTGCGCCGCATCACCATCAGCACGCGCAGCATCGACGATATCGGCTATGTGGAAAACGGTTTGCTGAAATGCACGTCGACCGGAGTCGAGGACGAGCGCATCGCCATCACGCCCGCCGATTTCATCATGGACAATGGCATGGGCCTCGATTTCAACCTGCGCCCCGTCGTCAGCGGCGGCAAGCGCATGGTGGGGCTGTCCTACCGCGCCTATAAGGTGCTGATCGATCCCGTGCGCTTTTCCGACCTCATCGTCGACAGCGATATCCAGATGGCCGTGGCCATCGGCAAGGGCGGCGTGCTCGACACCTTGCACCATCCGGACCCAGCGCTGGTGCAGGCCTTGCTCGCCGGCCAGCCAGAAGCGGACAGCGCCACGCGCGAAGGCAGCATCCATGCGACGCTGTACCGCGATGGCTTGACGGCCGTCATGATTGAGCCGCGTAGCAAGCTGAACGACAGGCTGCGGCGCGAACAGCTGCTGCTCCTGCCGCTGGGCTTGCTGATGGCCGCTTTGATCGTCGGCATCGTCGTGTGGCTGTCGCGGTGCCGCCTGTCCCTGACGGGCGAACTCAAGATCGCCATCGAGCGGCGCGAATTCTTTGTCCATTATCAAGCCATCATCGCCCTCGACACGGGCGCGTGCGTGGGCGCCGAAGCGCTGATACGCTGGCGCCGTCCTGATGGCAGCATGATACGGCCAGACCTGTTCATCCCCGTGGCCGAGGAAACCGAGCTGATACTGCCCATCACCGACCAGGTGATAGCTTGCGTTATTGCCGACATGCGCGACGCGCTGCTGGCCGACCGCGCGCTGCACATCGCCATCAACCTGTGCGCCAGCGACATCGAAACGGGCCGGGTGCTCGGGGTGCTGGAACGCTCGCTGGCCGGCACCGGCATCGAGGCGCAGCAAATCTGGCTGGAAGCGACGGAGCGGGGCTTCATCAACGTGGAAGCGGCCCGCGCCACCATTGAAGAAGCCCGTGCACGGGGCCATTTGGTGGCCATCGACGACTTCGGCATGGGATACTCTAGCCTGGCTAGCCTGCAAAACCTGCCGCTCGACAACTTGAAAATCGATAAATTCTTCGTCGACACCATCGGCACGGACGCCGCCACCAGCAGCGTCACGCCGCACATCATCGCCATGGCCCGCACCTTGAACATGCGGATCGTGGCCGAAGGCATCGAAACCCAGCAGCAAGCCGATTATTTGCTGGAGCGCAAAGTCGAATTCGGCCAGGGCTGGCTGTTTGCCAAAGCGCTGCCGGCTGCCGAGTTCCTAACCTTTTACCGGGCGCGCCGCGCGCCATCGTCCACATGAAACAGCCACGCTTTCCCTATCCCTTGCAGCCGCTGCGCGTACCGGGCGGCTGGCACATTACCGTCAATACCCTGTTCGACGTGGAGCCAAGCCCGGACACCATGGAATGGTTCAGCAGCGCACTGCTGCTGTGGGGCAGCTGCCGCGACAGCGGTTACTGCTTCAACTCGCATTTTGAACCTGAGGACGATCCACAGGGCGAATTCGTGCTGGAAATGGGCAAGGTGGAATACGACCGCCACGGCAAGATCGTCCAGGGCAGCGACGCCTTCCTGGGCGAGTTCCGCACGCGCAGCAGGGCGGCGTTTGTCGAGCGGGTCGAGCAATTCATGCAAGACCCCGCAGCTTGAGTTTTACGGTTTGCGCGGCAGGAACACTTCCTGTCCGCCTTGCCTGAGCATGGCGCTGGCGATCTTGCCCTTGGCGTCGCGCGTAAACGCCAGCTCTGCCTCGATGGCGCGGAAGAAAAATCAGTCTTTCGTGCTGGCAAACAAGGGGCCGAGCCGACACCCGTGCCGGCCGCTTCCAGTCCCTGCTTGCCCAGGCTCACCGTCAACGGGAATTCATTGCCCAGCGGATACTCGCCCACATAGTCGGCCACGTAGTGTGCCAACCTTGCGCGTGGCAGCTCGATGGCGGCCTGCGGCTTTTTCAGCGGCTAGACGGCGCTGTCCTTGCCGTCGATCAGGGCGATGACGATGCTAGCGTGCATGCCGAGCATAGGCCGATTACATGAAGGTTGCCTGAGTTTTTTGTCACCATTGCAATACTGATAAGTTGCTCGCCGCAGGGGCTTCCAGCAAACCCGCCAGCTGCGCCCGCATGTCGTTGGACATGGATTGCAGCAATTGGCCGCGCCGGCGCGCATCGGCGCGTTTCTTTGACGGCACGTCGGCCAGGTCCGGCGCCCGGTAGGGGGCGCAGGGCAGGTGATAATTGCCGTCGCGCATGCGCAAGGCGTGCAATTCCTGCCACGCCAGATCGTAATCGGCGGCGATATGGCGGCGCCGGCGCGCATTCAGGGCGATGCGGTTGTCATTGCTGATCAAAAACACGTTATTACAGGCAAAAAAATCGCCGAAATCGCGCAAGGCCGTCACCATCAGGTTTTTCGGGCGGCAACCGTGCAGCGCCCGCGTGGCCGCTTTCACGGCTTGCGCGCCCGCTTCCGAGCGCAAGCCTTGCAGCGCGCCCAGCTGCAGGGACACGCCATCGGCGCGCGGCAGGAACAGAAAGCTGGCCAGATAGAATGCCTGGCCATCGCGCGTCAGGCGCAGGCACAATTCTCCTTCGCGGTGGCTGTCGTGGATGGCCGTCAGTTGCAAGCGGTACCGTGCCCCATCCTTGCCTTCGAACGCGGCCAGCACCACGGGCTGGCGCGCGGCCTGCTCGACCAGCGCGCGTGCGCCAAGCTGCCAGAGGAAGCGGTAATGTCCTTCCAGCAAGGCCAGGCGATCCGCGCAACCGAGCTGGCGCGAGGCGTACGGCCGGTAAATTTTGAAGTGCAGACAAGGGTGCAATTGCGCCAGGCAATGCAAGCCGGGCATGCTGCCCAAGAAGGCTTGCCAGCGCGTGCGCTGGCGGGGAAAGAAGAGGGCGCCCAGCGCCGCTTTCAGGCGGTGTCCGCTGGCGGAAGGTGGTGGCACGGCGGGTGGCAAGGTGGCGCCGTGGCGCAGGGGTAAAGCAATGTCTTTCATGATTCAGCCGGAAAAATGGCAGGCGCTGCACAATCAGAGCCTTGCCAATCTGAATGCTACGCGGGCCAGGTGAAGTTCATATTAAGAAGCTGTTTTCATTTAGAGGATGACAACTAAACATTTGCCTTTTAGTAATGCTGACGCTTATTCTCCCTGCTCGCCAACCCGATGACTGATACCTTTCATGAAACACCGCCAATTGCTTGCCATTCCCCTGCTCGCCGCCGCTCTGGCCACCCAGGCGCAAGAGCGCACGGGCGATCCTTTGGCGCCACTGGCGCAATGCATCCACCGCAGCGAGTTCCAGTTCCGTCAGCAAGACCGCTTGCCCGCGCATGTGACGACGCGCAGCGTCAAGCTGGCGACGGGAGAAGGCCAAATATCGGTGGCCGACGGCTATCGGCTGATGTTGTTCCACAAGGGCAGTTTGCCCTTCGTGAATCTGAAAATTGAACGCAGCGCCGAAGGCCGGTTTGCCGCCGACCGCGACACCATCGTGGCACAAATGCAGCAGATGTCCGCCAACAGCAAGCCGCCCCAGCTGGTGCCGCTGGAAACGGACACGCGCCAGGGCGTGGAAGTGCTAGGATTGAACAACCCGAAAATCACGCAATCGTCCGGCGTGATCAGTTTATACACTTTGCTGCATGCCGCCAGCGGGACGGTCGCCAGCGCCTATCTGCTCAACCAGCCAGCGGACAAGCGGGAATTCGCGACGGATGCGCAGTACCAGGCCTTGCGCGACCAGTTTCTTGCCTCGCTGGTCGCCTGCATGGCCGATACGGCGCAGTGAGGCAGGCGGACAGAGGCAGGCCACGATAAGAAATCACCGCCATGAACATAGCAGAGCCAGGCCACAGTCCCGGAACGGCGCGGCGTTCAAAGCGCTGATACGCGCTGCCGTGGCCGCAATTACGTCACCCACACCGAAGCGAACGAACATTTGAGACATTATTTGTATATCTGGCATGACCCGGCCGAGCGCATGCTGGTCGCTTCCGGCATCGAATTCAAGGATTTCTTGCCGGCCCTCAGCATGGCTGACGGCATTGTGCTGCGCCAGGGCAGCGCCGGCACGCCCAGGAAACCTGCCAGCTACCAGATCTTGACGCATCAGCAACTGCCAGCCCTGGCGCATGAGGATATGTCTGCCTGCGGCAGCCATGCCTGGGCCGATTGGCAAGGTGCAGCACCCGCTTCCCACGATGTGGACGTGGCCGCGATGCTCGACCACCGTGGCGCACGCGGTCCGCTGCCCGCCTTGCGCGGCCGCTTTCTCGCCTTTGTCCACGACGACGGCTGGTATCTGAAACTATTCTATGCGGCGTGGGAAGACGTGGCGGCCTTGCTTACCGGCGCCATCCCGCCAAGCTTGGGCGCGCTCGATATGCATGCGCTGCAACAGGGAGGCGATGGCTACTGGCTGCAAGATGGCATACTCGACCTTGAGCTGGCAAGCCACGACATCGACAGCGTGCTGAACCGCCGCCTGTAGCAGCTGCAGGCCGATACGGGGCCGCCACCTGTACCCCAGAGCGAGGGTGATGCTTCAGCGCTGTGCTTGCCTGCGCCGGTAGCGGCGCGAGGGCCGCCCGGATGGCATCGCCTGGCGCATCGTAGCGGGTGTCGATGCCGCGATGTCCGGGATGACTGTCTAGTCCAGCAGTGAGCGTGTAGCATTGCCGCTCCCGGCGCCGGAAGATCTCCCATTGTTTTCTGGCCAGGCCCGTCCGGGGAGGGGTATCGTAATATCCCACAGCATATAAACAGGTTCAAGCATCACGTTTCTCCTTGCTATCCATGAGCAAGGCCAGTCTGGCCGCCATGCCGGCATTCTCGCGCAACAAGCCGTCGCGCTCCAGCGCCAGGCTTGCCGCCTTCTGCTGCGACGCCTGTGTATTTTCCGCCAGCATGTCGAGCTGGCGGTCTTGCGCGGCCAGCGCCACTTTGGCGTCGTTCAGCGCCAGCAAAGCTGTATCGAGTTTGGCCAGCAGGGCGTCGGCCGAGGCGGCCGCCTGTAAATATTGAAACTCGAACTGGTCGCGCTCGGGGCGCACGGTGGCCAGCGCTGCGCGGTCAGCGGCCGCTTCATCAGCCAGGCGCGCGTGTTCCGCCTGCAGCTGCGCCAAGTGCATGTCTTGCTGCACCAAAGTCGTTTGCTGGCCCTGCAAACGCTGCTGCAGCTGGGCGTTATCCTGTTCCAGCCGACTTTCCCGTTGCTGCGCCTGAGCCCGTTCCTCGCTGCGCTGGGTGGCGGCCGCTTCCTGGTAATGGTCAAACTGCGAACGCACCTGCGCCAACTGGCGATTGAGCGCCGCGATTTCCTCACCCCGGTCGGCCAGGCGCTGCGCCAGGCCCGCGTTATCGCTGTGCAAGGTGGCCAGGGTGACGGCGCGAAAATGGTGCTCTTCCTTCAGCTGCGCCAGCGCATGTTGGGTGGCGCGTAATTCCTGGGTCAGGGCGGCGCGCGCCTCCGTCAGTTTCCAGCGCTCCGTTTCCGTCTTCTTCAGTTTTTCCAGCGCCGCGTCGAGTTCGGCGCGGTTCTGCTGCATGCCCGTTTCCAGCTGCTGCGCCACATCGCGCTGCTGCTTCTCATACACGCCGCGCATCGCTTCCATCAGCTCGGCCGGCAAGCCCGCCTCCGTCTTCACGGCGTCCGCACCGTGGAACTCTTCCTTCCAGCGTTTCAACAGGGGTGCGATGGTGCTCTTGCTGCCCGTGCTGCCCAGCGCTACACGCACGCTGTCGACCGTGGGATTGCGCCCATCGGCCGCGACGATTTGGGCTGCTTTCATAACATCAGAGTACAAAATGCCGGTGCGGGCCATAAAATCACCTATGAGCGAAATTTAGTAATGTATTACATGATACGTTATAACGAATAATATTACGATATAAATTTTGCTTGTTTTTAAAAAATATAAGTAGCGATAAGATCGCTTATCGCGGGTTATGGTGGTGGTTTGCATGCTATTCTGCGTACTTCCCAGTACAAAACCGCGATTTCGCCACCGCCATGCCTGATTTGCCCCTCCCGAAACGCCGTGTTGGCGTACCGAAAAGCGCCGCTGTCGCCGCCGCGCCATTACGCGGCACCCTGATCGATGCCGAGCTGGCTGCGCGCCACCAGGCGTTTCTCGCTGCCGCCACGTCGGACAACACGCGCCGCACCTACCGTTCCGCCATCCGCCACTTCCAGGCGTGGGGCGGGGCGCTGCCTGCGGACGAGTCCACCGTCATTCGCTATCTGATGGCGTATGCGGACAGCCTGAACGCCCGTACCCTGGCCCTGCGTTTGACGGCCCTGTCGCAATGGCATGTGTACCAGGGCTTTGCCGACCCCGCGTCCACGCCCACCGTGCGCAAGACCCTGGCCGGCATCGCCCGCATGCACGGCAAGCCGAAGAAGAAGGCTAAGGCTTTGCCATTGGAGGATTTGGAAGTAATCGTCGCCAAACTGACAGCACTAGGCAGCGTTAAGGCCCTGCGCGACAGCGCGCTGTTGCAACTGGGCTTTTTTGGCGGTTTTCGCCGCAGCGAACTGGTGGGATTGATGCTGGAAGACGTGAGCTGGGAACCGCAGGGCATGGTGATCACCTTGCCCCGCTCGAAAACGGACCAATCGGGGGAGGGCATCGTCAAGGCGATCCCGTTCGGCGACGGCGTCTGCTGCCCGGCCACGGCCCTGCGCGCCTGGCTGGCTGCGGCGCACATCCGCACAGGTCCGCTCTTGCGCACCGTCAATCAGTGGGGTCATGTGAGTGTGAAAGCGCTACACGCGAGCAGCATCAACACGATCCTGGCAAGCTGCGCCAGCCTGGCGGCGCTCGATTACGTGCCGGAACTATCGAGCCACAGCCTGCGCCGCGGCATGGCCACCAGCGCGCACAGGGCAGGCGCCGATTTCCAGGCCATCAAGCGCCAGGGCGGCTGGCGCCACGACGGCACCGTCCATGGTTATATAGAAGAGGCGGGGCGCTTCGAGGAAAATGCGGCGGGGAGTTTGTTGAAGGCGAAGAAGAAGGCGGCGGGCTGAGGATGTCCGTTGGTTGACGAATGCGCCACCACCATACTGGCCGTGCCGGCGTCCGCCATTGTCCATGCTCACGCACGCGTATGCAGGGCTATCTAGCCGCCATTGCGACTAATCGCTTTTGGATGCTTTTTCCCAGCAGCAGCCCTATAAAGCCGATGAAGGTATACAAAATTATCAGGCCGACAAGATGCATGCTAAGGAACATCACGTTTGTCGACGGGAGGCCTAGCCCTGCAAGGGCGAGTACGGCGGGTGCTAGCGCTACGAGACAAACAGCAGGCCATACTCTTGTGTTCCGGAGACCCAGGAACACAGACACTGCAAATGCGCCCGCAATGAAGAAGTAAGCTTTGTCCAATGGGTAACTCCCGGGTCGGTAAATATGTGTTTGAACGCTCTATCACTACTGGCCGATGGCGGACGGCCTGAATGGCTCAGTGTATGACGCCGTTATTCCTTTGGCAAGAAAAACGAACAAATGGTTTTATGAGGCGTTCCAGGACGGCGGCTTGATGAAGTGAATGCGCTCCCTGTCAGGGTCGCCGAAGTGCTGCACGGCGCGTATCCGATAGCCATTGCGGAGCAGCAAGCGCAGCATGGCGGGATGCCTGCAGCACCTGCCAGGCTTCCTCGATGTTGCCAATTCGGATCATGCGGCCGCTTGCTCCCGGGGGCGGATGATCATGCAGGTGGCCGTCGCGTGCGCGTACACTTTACCGGCTTCGTCGCGGATCGTGCCTTCGGAAATGACCAGGTTGCGCCCTGCATTGATGACTTTGCCTTCCGCATAGACCGTCACGTTGAAGGGCAGGGGGCGGCACATTTTGATGTTCAGGTCCGTCGTGCCGTAGCTTTCGCCGGCCGGCAAGACCGTGTGCGTGGCGCAACCCGTGACCGTGTCGAGCACGGTGGCGGCGAAACCGCCATGCACGCCGCCCATGGGATTGGTATGCGTTTCATTCGCCGTCGCCGTGAAGATGACTCTGCCGTGCTCCACCGTGTGCGCGTCCATGGGCATGGTCTTGGAAATGCCGGGCCGGGGGAACAGGCCTTGCGCGAAAGCTTGCATCAGTTGCAAGCCGGTCATGTCGTTGGGGTGCATGGGGTAACTCCTGTGGGTTAGAAAAAAGGGTATGAAAATGCTTAAGCCAACGGCAATGACCGGGGTCAGACCCTCAGGGTCTGACCCCAGCTTTTGTCTGTGGGTTGGCTTGATCTTGCGCA
This sequence comes from Janthinobacterium leeuwenhoeki, assembly GCF_051380795.1. Taxonomy (NCBI): domain Bacteria; kingdom Pseudomonadati; phylum Pseudomonadota; class Betaproteobacteria; order Burkholderiales; family Oxalobacteraceae; genus Janthinobacterium; species Janthinobacterium leeuwenhoeki. The sequence continues at coordinate 40,143 of NZ_JBNYXT010000034.1, read as the reverse complement.
AAACGCAGGCGCGAGGCGTGCAGCAGGAAGCGGGCGACGACGGCCAGTTCTTCCTCGCTGAAACCTTGCTTCAGTTGTTCATTCAAGCTGTCGAGCAGGGGCAGGGCGGCGGCCAGCACCTCGCCGCCCCTGAGCGACATGTGCAAGGTGCCGGCGCGCGCGTCGAGCGCCGACTGGCCGCGCACGATCAAGCCGTTTTCTTCCATGCGCGCCACCAGGCCCGTGACGGCCGAGTTTTTCAATTGCAGGGCCCGTCCCAGATCCTTCAATTGGCAGCCTTCCTCGCCCTTTAGGGCAAACAGGGCGACTACTTGCGTGCCGGAAAATCCCAGTTCGCTGGTGAAGACGGCATCGGCCGAGCGAAACAGGTTCTGGCGCGCCAGGTTGAGCAGATTGAACAGGCGCGGCGAACGCTCGCCCAGCGGGCAGGCTGCGGCATCGGGAAGGTCTGGGGCGGGAGAGGTATTGGTACGCATGCGAAGTATACTACTACGTATGCGTAATAAATCAAGCGACTATTTTCAGTCGCGCTCGTGTCGCCCGATGTAGCGGGCACGTGGACGTATCAGGGCCGCACTGGCGGCTTGCTCGGCCGCATGCGCAATCCAGCCGGCCGAGCGGGCCAGGGCAAACACGCTCATGCTGGCGTCCTCGGGCCAAGCAAACGCCAACTCCATGGCCGCCAGCGCCAGGTCGGCATTCGGCTTGGCATCGAGCAATTCGCCCGCCGTGGCGCATGCTGCCAGGATGACGCGCAGCTGCGGATGCGCGTGCGACAGTGCCGACAGGCGCTCCAGCAGATACGCGGCGCGCGGGTCGCCCAGCGGATACAGCGGGTGGCCAAAGCCGGCGAATTCCGGCGCGATGGTCGCGTAGAATTTGCCGATGGCTGCCCTGGCATCCCTGGCGTCAGACGCGGCCAGCGCCTGCGTCAACATGCGCCGGGCCGCCGCGCTGCCGCCGCCGTGCTTGTCGCCGGACAAGGCCGCCAAGCCCGCGCCCAATGCGGCGGGCAGGCTGGCACCCGTCGACGCGACGCAGCGCACGGCAAAGGTCGACGTATTCAATTCATGGTCGGCCAGCAGCACGAGGGCGGCGCGCAGCAATTCAGTCTGGCCTGCGTCGGCTCGCCACGCCTGAGCCAGCTGCCGGTGCAGCGGCAAGGCGGACGGCGCCGTCTGCAGCAGGGCGGCGGCCAGGATGCGCATCAGTGCCGGGCCCGACTGTAGCGTGTCCGCCGACGCTGGCATGCATGCCAGCATGGCCATGGCCAGCATGGCGCGCATCAACGGTGCTGCATCCGGCGCGCTGGCCAGCCCCTGCGGCAGGGCAGGCGCGTCCTGCTGAAAGTAGTCGTGCGCGTTATCGTCCCACAGCAGGCCGGCAGCCATCTCCAGGGTCGCGTGCTGCGCCAGCGCCGCCGCATCGCCGCCCCGGTACAGCAGCCGGCCGTCGAGAATCTGCGAAATATGCGTCTCAAGCACGGGCAAGCCCCAGTGCATGGCGGCCACGGCTGTCTGTCCACCGCGCTTGGCGTCATTTCTACGGGCCGCCAGGCGCAGCACGTCCTCTTGCGGATAGCGCTTGCGGCGCGACGCTCCATTGCTGACGGAGGCCAGCAAGCCCCGGCTGACATAGGAATACAGGGTGGGCAGGCTGACGCCCAGGAGGCGCGCCGCGTCAGGAGCGGATAAATCGTTGTTCATGACGGCCATTGTAGCGTTCGTCACTTTATATTGATTGATGAAATCAAGATTGACGGGCCGGCTGGCGCGTCACTAGACTGATGCCTTTCCAGGAGTCTGCATGAGCACATTTACCATCCGCACCCTGCGCCGGGACGACGCAGCACCCTTGCTGGCTTTCGAGCAAGCCAACCGGGCCTGGTTCGAGCGCCATATCGACGGGCGACCGGACGATTTTTACAGCGTTGACGGCGTCCAGGCGCACGTCGCGCAATTCCTGGATGAGCACGCGCAGGGGCGCATGCACCCCTGCGTCATCGTCGATGAACACGGACAATTGATCGGGCGCGCCAACCTCAAGGACATTGATCGGGAACAAGGCGTAGCCGAAGTCGGCTACCGCATCGGGCAGCAGCAGGCGGGCAAGGGCCTGGCCACGGCCGCGCTGCGCCACCTGATTGGCCTGGCGCAAGACGAATGGCAGCTTGCCAGCCTGTGCGCCTACGCCATCGATGGCAATGCGGCCTCGATCCGCGTGCTGGAGCGCTGCGGTTTCGCGCAGGGAGTGGTCGTGCCTGATATTGCCATGGTGGCAAATAAAGTTGTCGATGGCCATGCCTACGCGCTGGAGCTGCGGGCAGCCCCCCAACGCATCATCGTCATCGGCGCCGGCATCGTCGGTGCGTCGCTCGCATATCAGCTGGCCAGCAAGGGTGCACAAGTCACCGTGGTCGAGGCGGGCGGTGTCGCTTCGGGCGTGACGGGCACCTCGTTTGCCTGGATTAACACGTCGTGCGCCGGGCCGGACCCCATTGCGGCTCTGCGCGGCGGCGCCATCGCCGCCTGGCGCCAGCTGGAAACCGAAGTGCCGGGCTTGACGGTGCGCTGGCATGGCGCCTTGTCGTATGGCACGCAGGATGGGCGCGTGTCGCCCTCGTGCATATTGATTGAGCGCGCCCGCATTTCCCAGCTTGAACCACATCTGCGCCAGCCGCCGCAACAGGCCGTCCACGAGCCGGAACAGGGCGCCCTCGACGCCGTTGCCGCCACGCACGCCTTGCTGGCAGCGGCTCGGGCGCTCGGTGCGACCGTCCGCACGCACACGCCCGTGCTGGGTTTTACCGTCCAGGACGGGCGGATGACGGGCGTGGAAACGGCCACTGGCGTCATCGAGGCGGACGTGATCGTATTGGCGGCAGGCACGGGTACTGCCGCGCTGGCGCAGAACTGGGCGCCAGCCTGCCGATTCACGCCTCGCCCGCCATCTTCCTGCGCTACCAGGCGCCACCGGGCCTGGTGCGTGGCATCATTTCCAGCCATGCCATGGAAGTGCGCCAAGCCGAGGACGGCACCATGCTGGCCGCGGAAGATTACGTGGACGACGCGCCGGAAAACCAGCCCGCCGCCATGGCGCAGCGCACGGCTGGCGCCATCCGCAATGAACTTAAGGGCACCGAGGCCATCGCGCCGGCATTCGCGGGCATCGGCCTGCGCCCCATGCCCTTTGACGGCGTGCCCATCATCGGCTATTTGGCGCAGGTCGAGGGTGTATACGTATGCGCCATGCATCCGGGCGTGGTGCTGGCGGCCATCGTGGGCCAGCTCGCCAGCGAAGAAATCGTTGATGGACAGCCGGCGTCAGCCCTGGAGGCTTGCCGGCCCGCGCGTTTCCTGGCGTGATGATGCCGCGCTGATTTCTACGGCACAGGCACTACAAACACGGGCGGGATGAACGGCGCCTGCTCCTGCTCATCGCCTTCCTCCGACGGGGCCTGCCTAAAATCATCGTTGTGCCAGTCCCCGTTTACCACCCGGTCGACAATCAGCGCCAAATCTTGTGTTTCGCGTACCTCGCGGCCAAACGGCAACCGCCCATGCGAGCGCGACACCAGGCTGAAGCGCAACTGGCGGACTTGCGCATCGTGCCAGCAATAGAACAGCATGTCCTCGCCTTTGAGCGCGCTGCGGCGGGCCGCGATCACCTGGCCGATGAACTCAACGATATCGGCCGCATGAATCTGCGGCGTTTCCTCCTCCGTGGGCGAAAAGCTCCACATATTGGTCATGGCTTCGTGATTGATGTAGTCGGGATTAATCTCCACGGCATCGTCTTTTGCCATGGTGAGCCAGTTGTTGACGACAGTTGAGTGAATCATGTAAATCTTTTCATATTTACTAATATCTGTTTATTTACGCATGCGCATGCCTTGGTAACGCGTGGCTTGCACAGGCGTGGCCAATCAAGATGTAACTTGACTGTTCAGCCCATTCAGAATTGTGCCATACCTCGACCCTTACCCCTTAAGCTCCGGTTCCTTGACTCACCCCCTCGGCCCATCCGCCAACAACTCCGCCAGCCTGGTCGTCAACCACAAACTCGTCTCGCTCAGTTTCTTGCCATGGATCGACAGCCGCCGCACAGGCAGGCGCGACAAGGCCAAGGCAGGGCAGGGCACTTCCTGCAAATAGCCCTTGTAGTTGTCGTAATTGGCGATATTCAGCGGCAAAATGGCCCAGCCCAGCTCGTCCGCCACCATTTCCGCAATACTGTAAAAACTGTCGGAAAACCAGACGGCGGGGCTGAAGGCGTGTTCGCGGTTAAGGTCGGAATCCATGATCAGCTGGCGGTAGCGGGTCAGCTCGTTGCGGCTCACTTCCTGGCCGTGGGCCATGGCGTGGCCTTTTGCCACGAACACGCCTTGCGCCACGCTGCCGATGTGCTGCTGTTCCAGCACGGGCGAGATGGGGCCGCGGTCAAAATGAAAAGCCACGTCGGCTTGCTGCTGCTCCACGTATTGCGCCACTTCCGACGCCGTGGCGTTGAGCATCACCAGTTCCAGCGCCGGGTAGCGCGCCGCCAGTTCCTTCACCAGCGTGCTGATGGCCAGGTAGGGCAGGGCTTCGTCCAGGGCCAGGATCAGCTGCGCTTCGGGCGCCTCGCTCAAGAGTTGCGCGCGCAGCTGCAAGCGCTCGGCTTGGCGCAGCAGTTCGCACGCTTCCAGGTGCATCACCTTGCCCGCTTCCGTCAGCACGGCGCTTCGGCGCGAACGGTCGAACAGTTCCACGCCGAATTCCGCTTCCAGCAGCCCGATCGAGGTGCTGACCACCGATTGGGCGCGGCCCAGCCGGCGCGCCGCACCCGAAAAAGAACCGGCCGCGACGGCCGCTTCGAAGTAGCGCATTTGTTCCAAAGTCCATTGCATGGCATCCACCTATCTGTTTTACAGATTGATTTTAACTTGAATGCCATCCAGGGGCGACATAAAATGCCTTTACTCATTCAATAACACGAGATTCGCCATGAAAAACGCCCAAGCCAATTCCCCCGCCATCAGCTTTAGCTGGTGTCACGACGCCACTGCCGAAGATACCCTGTGCAAGTTATATCTTGATAACGTCAGCGCCGACTATATCTCCCATTCGGAGCTGCAGGGCGAACGCGCCGATGCGCCCGGCAACTGGCGCGCGGACTTGCCTGAGGTGATACGCGGCGAAATCCGCGCCGCCCTGTCGCACGACTGGGCGCATGGCGATTCGACCCTGCTGGCCGTCGCTACTGCCGGCGACGCCATCGTCGGCATGGCGCTCGTTTCCATCGACACGCGCCAGCGCGCCTCGAAATCGTTCGCCGCGCTGGACGACCTGGTCTTGCTGCCCTCCGTGCGCGGCAGCGGCATCGGCAGCCAGCTGGTGGAGTGGGTAGCCGACGAGCTGCGCAGCCACGGCATCGCCCGTTTGTTCCTCGAATGCGGCGCGCACAACCTGACGGCACAGAAATTTTTCCATGGCCGTGGCTTCAAGCAAGTATCCGTTGTCATGCTGCGCGAACTCGATGCAGTTGCAGTGTCCGCCGCAGTGGATGACAAGGATGGCGACCGTGGCTGACGCCCGCCGCCCCCGACAAGGCCAGGCCCGTGGCAGCCTGGAACGTAAATATTTGCGCAGCACCAAATTCATCCAAACCGATAGTTGTTAAAAGTTACACTAAAATCCATGAGTTGTTTATGCATCCAATGAAAAAATGGCTGACGCTGGCCATCGTCTCCAGCGCCCTGTTCCTGATCGTGGTCGACATGACCGTGCTCTACACCGCCTTGCCCGCGCTGACGCGCGATTTGCAGGCGACATCCTCGCAAAAACTGTGGATCATCAACGTCTACGCGCTGGTCGTCTCCGGTCTGCTGCCCGGCCTCGGCACCCTCGGTGACCGCTTGAGCCACAAACCCGTTTTCCTTGCCGGCCTGGCCGTGTTCGGTATCGCCTCGCTGTGCGCCGCGTTTTCGCCCGCGCCGGAATGGCTGATTTTTGCCCGCATCCTGCTGGCCATCGGCGCCGCCTTGATGATGCCGGCTACCTTGTCCATCATCCGCCTGACCTTCACGGACAACCGCGAGCGCTCGTTCGCCATCGGCGTGTGGGCGGCGATTGCCTCGGGCGGCGCCGCGTTTGGCCCCGTGCTCGGTGGTTTCTTGATGGAACATTACTGGTGGGGTTCCGTCTTCCTGATCAACGTGCCCATCGTGCTGCTGACTCTGGTGCTGGCCGCCGTCGTCCTGCCGAAACGGGCCGGCAACCGCGACAAGCCGTGGGACTTGAAGGGCTCCCTGCAAATCATGATGGGTCTGCTGGGTGGCGTGTATGCGATCAAGGAGCTGGGCAAGTCACAGCCATCGTATGCGCTGGCCGCCGCCTCATTCGCCGTGGGCGCCTTCTTCATGCTGACTTTCGTGCGCCGCCAGAAGCGCCAAGCCAAGCCGCTGATCGACTTCGCCCTGTTCCGCGAACTGCCGTTTTCCAGCGCCGTGGCCGCCGCCATGGTGGCCTCGGCCGCCCTGATCGGCATGGAACTGGCGCTGAGCCAGCACATGCAGCTGGTGCGTGAGTTATCTCCGCTGGAAGCGGGCTTGCTGTTGTTGCCGCTGCCGCTGGCGTCCGTGTTTGCGGGCCCGCTGACGGGTTTCATGCTGCCGCGCGCCGACAAGGCCAAGGTACTGTGGGGTTCGCTGTTGCTGTCCGGTATCGGCATGGCATCGTATTTGGTGCTGCATGACGCCGCCGTCTCGGCGCAAGTGGCCAGCCTGGTGATACTGGGCCTGGGCCTGGGCGCCGTCATGACGGCCGCATCCAGCGCCGTGATGCTGAACGTGGCGCCGCAGCAAGCCGGCATGGCCGCATCGATCGAGGAAGTATCGTACGAGCTGGGCGCCGTGATCGGCGTGACGGTGCTGGGCACGATTCTGTCGGCCGTCTACAGCGCCACCCTGGTGATCCCGGAAAGCGCGGGCGTCTTGCCGAATGCCCATGACACCCTCGATGCGGCGTTGCTGGCCGCCGAACAATTGCCAGCCGAACTGGGCTTGCAAGTGTCGGAACTGGCCCGTTCGGCCTTCGACAAGGCGTTTATTGTCGTGCTGGCCACAGCTTCCGCCATCCTGATGGCGGCCGCAGCCACCATCCGCCACCTGCATCTGCGGGAGCGCCGCGCGATTTGCGATCTGCGCCGCGCTGCCTGATTGCTCAGCGCTTCAGCAGGGCAGGCGGCGCGGGAAGGTCATCGGCTACTTTGGCGGCGGTGGAGATCAGCCGCCAAAGTAGCGTTTTTTGCAGCAATTATCCAGATGGACATATTTCTGCGCGGGACTATGCTTGCTTGTTATTGCGCAGCAAGCGCAAGCCGTTGGCCACCACCAGCAGGCTGGCGCCCACGTCAGCGAACACGGCCATCCACAGGGTTGCCGTGCCGGCCAGGGCCAGACCGAAGAAGACGGCCTTGATGCCGATGGCAAAGCTGATGTTTTGCACGAGGATGCTGCGCGTGCGCTGGCTCAGGCTGATGAATTCGGGCAACTTGCCCAGCTCGTCATCCATCAGGGCGACGTCCGCCGTCTCGATGGCCGTGTCGCTGCCGGCCGCGCCCATGGCAAAGCCGATGTCCGCTTGCGCCAGGGCCGGGGCGTCGTTGACGCCGTCACCCAGCATGGCCACCACGCCGAACTGCTGCTGCAAGGCTTTGATTTCATCGAGTTTGTTTTCCGGCAGCAATTCGGCCTTGACCAGGCTGACACCGACTTCGGCGCCGATGCGCTGTGCCGTCAGCAAGTTGTCTCCCGTCAGCATCACGGTGGTGACGCCCAGGGCATTCAATTTGGCGATGGCGGACGCCGCCGTGGGGCGCAGCACATCGGCCACGGCGATCACGCCCAGCGCGCCGGCTGAGGTGGCCAGCACCATGGCCGTGTAGGCTTGCTGTTCCAGCCGCGCCAGGATGGCTTGCAGTGCTGGCGTCAAGACATTCAATTCCGTCATCAGGCGCGCATTGCCCAGATAATAGGTCTGGCCATCGATATTACCTTGCACGCCGCGCCCATGCAGGGCGGCAAACTGGCTGACGGGCAAATGGCTGCTGGCGGGTGGGCCAGCCTTGACGATGGCGGCGGCCAAAGGGTGGGCGGAATTGGCATCCAGGCTGGCGGCCAGCAGCAGGATGGCGTCGCCGCTACTGCCTTCCAATGCCACCACGTCCGTGACGGCCGGTTTGCCCATGGTCAGGGTGCCCGTCTTGTCGACGGCGATGGCCTTGATGCGGTAGCCCGTTTCCAGGAATTGCCCGCCTTTGACCAGAATGCCGCGCCGCGCGGCCGCCGTCAGGCCGCTCACCACCGTCACGGGCGTGGAAATGACGAGCGCACAAGGGCAGGCGATCACCAGCATCACCAGCGCTTTATACACCCAGGCCATGAAGGGCTGGCCCAGCAGCAGTGGCGGCAGCACGGCCACCAGGATGGCGAACACGACCACGGCCGGCGTGTAATAGCGGGCGAAATTGTCGACAAAGCGCTGCGTCGGCGCCTGCTTGCCCTGGGTTTCCTCGATCACCTTGACGATTTTCGCCAGCGTGCTGTTGCCGCTGTTGGCCGTCACGGTGACGTCGAGCAAACCCCGTTCATTGATGGTGCCCGCATACACGACGTCGCCCACGGCCTTGTCCACCGGCATGCTTTCACCCGTGATCGGCGCCTGGTTAACGGACGATGCGCCGCTTTGCACGATACCGTCGAGCGCGATGCGCTCGCCCGGTTTCACGCGCATCAGCGTGCCGATGGCCACCGTGGCGACGGGTACTGGCTGCCAGGCACCGCTGGCGTCGGCGACCGTCGCCGTGTCGGGCGCCAGCTGCATCAGGCTGTGCACGGCGTTGCGCGCGCGGTTCAGGGACAGGCCCTCGATCAGCTCGGCGATGGCGAACAGGAAGATGACCATGGCCGCTTCCGGCCACTGGCCGATGGCGATGGCGCCGAAGACCGCTAGGCTCATCAGGAAATTGATGTTCAGGGTGAACGTTTTCAGGGCAATCCAGCCCTTTTTCAGGGTCGGCCAGCCTCCCGTGGCGATCGAAAGCAGGGCCAGGGCTGTGACCTGGGGCGAACTGTCTGCATGGGTGGTCCAGGCCAGCGCTTCGGCGCCGGCAGCGGCCAGGCCGGAGACGACCAACAAGCCTTTTTGCAGGCGGCTCAGGCTGCCTTCGTTCGGGTCGCGCACGACAACGGCGTCCGCCTGCATGGGGATCGCTTGCATGCCGATGCCGTGCAGGGCCGCTTCCACCGTCGCCAGTGAGGGCAAGGTGTGGTGCACGTCGAGCACACGGTTCATCAGGTTGAAATCGAGGCCCACCACGCCAGCCATAGTGCCCAGCTTGTTGCGGATCAAGCGTTCTTCCGTGGGGCAATCCATGTTGGCGATCCGGTATTTGGCCGTGCTCGCGCCGGCGATGGCCGTGCTGGGCAGCGCTGGCGCGGTGTCGCCAGCAGGGGCGGCGTGACTGTGCGAACAGCAGCCGCCGTGGCTGGGTTTGGCGTCTTGCGCATGGTCATGCTTGTGCTCGTGGGTGTGGTCGTGGCTATCGTGCGGCATCGCATTCGTCCTTCCGGTTTCGTGTATGCTTCCATTAGAAACCCTGTAGCCGCTACAGGGTCAAGTGGAATTTGCATCAAAGAATGAAAAGGGGATGCCATGCGTATCGGAGAACTGGCCAAACGGACAGATTGTGACGTGGAAACCGTGCGTTACTATGAAAAGGCGGGCTTGCTGCAGGAACCGGGACGCAACAGCGCCGGCTACCGCGAGTACCGTGAAGAACACCAGGAACGGCTGCAATTCATCCGCCATTGCCGCTCCCTGCAGATCGGCTTGACGGATATCCGCGCCTTGCTGGAGTTCAAGAACAACCCGGCCGAAGGTTGCCAGAGCGTCAACGAACTGCTCGACCACCATATCTTGCGCATCGCCGAACAAATGGCGAACCTGCAAACCTTGCAGCAGCAACTGGTGACGCTGCGCCACCAGTGCGACCAGCCGCAGCCGTCGCAAGACTGCGCGATTTTGCAAAACCTGTCCGAGGCAGCTAGCGGCCACGACTGCGCCTGTCATACCGAACTCCATTAAAGCTATTGATTCATGCTGAAACTGATACTTGGAAGAACTTTACTCACCTTGTCCCTGCTGTCGCCGCTGAGCCAGGCGGCCGATGTGCCTGCCGCCACTGGCCACTACCTGACTTTGTACGCCGTGCCCGGCGTGCCGCAAGACGATGACCCGTATGCCTGGAGCACGGCTGGCGGCAAGCAGCTGACAAAGGGCGTGACGAAGGCGGACGGCCGCGCTTATGTCAAAGGGGAAGAGGGCGAAGAAAACTACATCCTGAAAACGGTCAGCATGCGCTGGCAACTGAAGGTGCCAGCGCAGTGCTGGCAGAGTGCGCCCGAGGCCTTCCAGCAATGCATGCAACTGGCCAAAACCACCAGCCGCCATGATGAAGAGCAAGATGCGCGCAAACTGGCGGGGCAGCAGAAAGAAGTCAAGATGCAGGCAAGGATCGCCGCTTATGCGGTGGCGGCCCGCGCCAACGACGATGCGCTGGCCTGGCTGGGGCGCTTGCCTTCGAGTTGGACAATAGAGAGTTATGGCACGCGCCTGCTGCGCAGCGGCGACAAGATTGCCAAACAGATAGGCGACGCGCTCAAGGATGGCGGGCCAGATGCGCGCCAGTTCGTCTGCCGGGCACCCGATGACTACGGCCCCGTGCCGGACCAGGCTGCTGTCGACGCCTGGATAGGCGCGCCGCGCGACGTGCGCAAGGTGCGCTCAGGCCCCGCCTGGGATGCGCTGGTGGCGGCTGGCGAAAAGGGCAACTGGATGGCCCGATTGGAACTGTATTACGCCTTGTCCAGCGTCAATGTCAGCGAACTGAGTTTGCTGGAACAGTATCGCATCGTGCAATTGATGGAATGGCTGCACAAGAAACAAATTGGCGGCCTGTATAGCTACTTCAGCATCGGCATGCCTGTCACTCCCGGCAATCTCCCCAGCGCCACTTGGCGCAAGCAGGACCAGGCCTCGCTGTATGCAGCCATGCTGGGCAGTTACGATGACCAGAACAGCAGGGGCAGCGTCTTGCAGACGGATCCGGACCCTGCGCTGGCCGAGGCGGGCAGGAAAATGCTGGCCTGCGCCCAGGCGGCCATGCCGCAACGTCGCTAACGCGCCAGCAACGGCGGACCGCCATCGCCCAGGCGGAAGGCGTCGACCACGCGCAATAAATCATGCGCCTGGTCTTGCATGCTTTGCGCGGCGGCGGCAGATTGCTCGACGAGGGCGGCATTGCGCTGGGTCAATTCGTCCATTTCCGTGATGGCATTGTTGACTTCCTCGATGCCCTTGCTTTGGCGCTGGCTGGCCGCCGTGATGTCATTCATGATTTCCGTCACCTGCTGGACGGAGGCGACGATGTCGCCCATGGTGCGCCCGGCGCTGTCGGCCAGCTCGCTGCCCGTTTCTATCCTGGCCACGGAATCCTCGATCAACTGCTTGATCTCGCGCGCCGCCGTGGCCGAGCGCTGCGCCAGTCCCCGCACTTCGGTGGCGACGACGGCAAAGCCTCGCCCTTGCTCACCCGCGCGCGCCGCTTCCACGGCCGCGTTCAGGGCGAGGATATTGGTCTGGAAAGCGATGCCGTCGATGACGGCGATGATATCGACGATGCGCCCGGAACTGGCCTTGATCGAGCCCATTGTCTCGACCACCTGGCCCACCACGCGGCCGCCTTCCAGCGCCACGTTCGAGGTCGACAACACCATCTGGTTGGCCTGGTGCGCGTGGCTGGCGTTTTCGCGCACGGTGTCCGTCAAGGCATGCATGGAGGACGCCGTTTCTTGCAAGGAATGGGCTTGCGACTCCGTGCGGGCCGATAAGTCCGCATTGCCCAGCGCGATTTCACTCGCTTCCACCGTGATGGTGGAGCCTGCCTGGCGTATCTCGCCCAATAAGGTGTTCCAGTTTTTCAGTACGGTGGCCAGCGCGCGCGACAGCTTGCCCACCTCATCGTCGCCCTGGGCCTCGATGCGCGTGGTCAGGTCGCCGGCGGCCAGCGATTCGGCAGCGCGGCAAGCCTCGTCGATGGGCCGCACAACGGAGCGCGCCACCCACGTGGCGATCAGGGCCAGCAGGGCAAAGCCGATGGCCATGGTGCCCAGCGACAGCCAGCCGGCGCGCTGGCCCGCATTCTTGGTATCCTGCAACGCATCAACCGTGCGCTGGTCGAGGTTGAGCAGCACCTGGCGCAGCTGCCCGCGCACTTGCTGGTAGTGCGTGGCGGCATTTTGCATCGCCGCCACGCCCGTATTCGGGTCCATGGACGCCAGGTCCAGCGCCTGCGCCACGCTGGCACGGTAGCGCTCGACGCCCGGCAGCGCCTGGCCCGCTTCCGTGGCGGCGCCCGGGAATTTCTGCAGTTCCTGCAAACCTTGCGCGATGGCGTTCAGCTGGCCCTCCGTTTGCGCGCCGAATTGCTTGAACTGCTCTTCCGACAGGCTGGCGGCGATGGCGATCTTCGCGTACACGTCGGCGTGCACCTGGCCTAGGGCGATGGCTTGCTGGTTCGCAAGCCGCTCGGCCGTCAGGGTGACGTCTTTGAGTTCGCGCATGCGCTGCTCGTTTTGCTGCATGGCGAAGTAGGACAAGGCCCCCATGGCCAGCAGGCAAGCCAGCGCTACCACCGGGACGATCAACATCTTTTGTGCGATTTTCATCGGAACCCATATCGTCAAGAGAGCGGAAAAGCATCCCGGCACTGCCGGCGCGGCGGCGGGCTACAGATAGATGCCGCCGCAGACGACGGTCTCGGCCAGCTTTTCGCAATACATCACTTTCGGTTCGATTTTCTTGGTTTCCGGATTCGTGAATTTGTATTCCTGCCAGAAAGTGCCCTTGCTCCTGGCCAGGTCGACGCGTTCCTTGACGAAAGCCTTGCCATCGATATCCTTCAATTCGATCAGGTTCTTGCCCACCATTTTCGGGTTGGCGCCATGCGCGGCGACCGTGCCGTCGAGTTTATACACGACCAGGTACAGATCGTGCAGGATGAATTGCGGCGACTTGGCAGTGATCTCGCCATACGCCTTGGCATCGCCGGCGCTCTTGATGTGGGCCACGCCTTTCTTGACCATGGCTTCGGCGTCGGCGCGCGTGGCGCCGCCTTCGGCAGCGCTGGCGATACCAGGCAAGGTAGTGGCGGCAACGATGAGCGACAGGCAAATGGCAGGGGCGAACTTGGGCATGAGAATCTCCTTCACAGTGCGGCAGGGAAAGCCGGCGGGGAACCGGTGCGGTGGGGGAAGTGCTGTTGATTCATAGTAGCGCGATGCGAACACACATGCGCTGGTGCAACAGATATTTTTGCAGACGGGCGTTTTTGCAACGCCGCGTGCAACTTGCCAAAACGCAGTATTCAAAGTGGAAACGGTGCTGCAGGCTATCGATACGATAGTTTGGTGCATGCGCCGCGCTACCAGTCGGCGGGATCTTCCGCCGCCGCGCGCGCCAGATCATCGCGCCAGTCCTGCCGCACCAAGCGGTAGATATCGGCGAAGAAGGCGCGCGGGTCGGTCATTTCGTCCCAGCGGGCGGGCAGGGCGTAAGTACTCTCGGGGTCATGTTCGAGGATGGCCTGGAAGTCATAGGCGGGGTCGTGCAGCGCCTGCGCCAGTACGGCCACCAGCGCATGGCGGTGGCGGTAGCTTAGTTCCTTGTATTGCGACGTGATGTCGCGCCGTATCAGCGCCGCGCGCTGGACCGGATCGTTCATGTCCCAGGCATCCAGTTCCACGCCCAGGGTTTCTTCGCGGTCATACACATCGAAGGGGCCTAGGAAATGGTGCAAGGTGGGAACGTAGAGGGCGTCGCTCCAGGGACCGCGCAGTCCTTTTTGCATGCTTACTCCCCGTTCACGCACATTCGGGCAAGGTCCAGCCTTCGTAGCCCAGGTCGGTCGGGTAGATGGCGCGGTGCTGATTCTGGCCCCAGCGGGCATGATCGAGAATGCCGTCTTCATGCATGTCCAGCACCCATTCCGTGCTTTCCAGCAGGGTGCCATCCTTGTGATACACGCGGAAGAAGGTGGAAGTGCTGAGCGCGCGCACGATATTGTGCGGCGTGCCGTTGCCATAGTGCGGCACGAAGGTCTTGATCACGCACGTGCGCTGGTCGTTCCACTGCTGTGCATACACGGTGGCATTGCGCGCCGCGCTGACCTTGATGAAGAGCCAGCCTGCCAGCACAATGATGAGCAGGAAGGCGGCGGCGATCAGGCCGGTTTTCTTGAGTAGCTGCATGAGGTCATGGCATGGCCGGAAACAAAGTTTCTGCATTGTATGTCAAGAGCAGATAAGCTTGCCGTACGGCACGTACAGCAAGCATGTGACCGCTAATTGTCGCCAACTCGGCTATTTGCCCAGCGCCGCGTGCAGGGTATTCGCCATTTCCAGGTGATGTTGCAATTTTGGCAATGTCTTCGCGGCGAAAGCCTTGATGTCGGGATCGCTGGCCTTCTGGCTGGCATCCGTAAACAGTTTCACGGCGTCCTTGTGCGCGGCCACGCCGATGCTGGCTGCATATTCTTTGTCGAAGGCCTGGCCTTCCAGGCGGCCCAGCTTGTCGATCTGCGCCTGGTGCTTGGCGCCGGGCTGGTCGCTGACCTCGATCTGCTTGCTGCTGGCCAATTGTTTCAGTTCGTCAGCCACTTTCATGTGATCGGTAAGCATGGCGTCGGCGAATTTCTTCACCTCGGGATTGCTACTCTTGCTTTGCGCCACCTTGCTGGCAGCAATTTCCGTGCTGCCCGCGTCGGCCGCCTTGCTGAGGAATTGCTTGTCGTACGCGCCGGGCGCGGCAGCGGCGATGCTATTGATGGCGATGCCGCTCTACAGCGCCACGGCGGCGCCGATGGCCACGCTTTTCAGGGAGGGGGCACGGGAACTGGTGGTGGAGATGCGCATGGGATTCCTTTCAGGTCTGGTTTTTTCTGCAAGCTGATGGCAATGTTAAGCCGCCAGCCTGCGCACACCCATAGGACAGTCCCGGACATGCCCGTAGGACTATTCCTGTTCGTTAGCGCACAGTTCAACTTGTTTCAGAGCAAACAAGGCGGCGATGCCGGCATCGCGGCGCCAGGCTGGCATGCCAATATCGAGCCACTGCGCCATCGCATCCAGATGGGATGGCTCCGAGACGCTGTGTTCGAGTTCATCGAGCACCGTGTCGCGGTCGATATACAGGCTGTCCAGCCAGGCGTCGAACGACGGCGCCAGTTCGATGAAACCGTGGGCGCGCTTGCCCGTCCACTCCGGCAACTCCTGCACATAGGCCAGCACCCGGCCGGCGCCTTCTTGCGTCAAGTCCAGGTAGAGCATGGAATTGCCGCCGTCGCGGGCGAAGGGCAGGATGCGCACCGGCATGTCCGTATGCTGGCGCGCGGCGCGGATTTCACCGACCAGCGTTTCATCGCAGAAATCACCTTCGTCGGCGCTGAAGAAGGTGTTGAAGCCCATTCTTTCCACGCCGCCACTGCCGTCCGGCACATCCGTGGTGTAATCGAAGTATGCGCCGTTGGCCACCTGCAGGAATGCCAGGAAGGCGGGCGGCAAGGGCGCCTCCAGCAAGGTTTCGATGGCGGCGATCTGCTGCGCCGTGGGGGCAGGCTTGGCGCCCTGAATCGCCAGGTGGCGGTATTGCGTGTAATAAGTCATTGATTATCCTTGTAAATTTCTTGCGACCGCCACACCGTCCTCGCAGCCCGTCTCTACCTTTGCCAGCGCATCGACCAGACCTGCGCGCAGCACGGCCATCGAGCGGGCCTTCTCGTCGATCTGGGCAATTTTCGTTTCCAGCATGGCGCGTTTGGTCTGCGCATCGAGCGCGTTTTCCTGCCATACGGCAATGACCTCGGCGATTTCCTTCAAGGTAAAGCCCAGCGCCTTGGCGTGGCCGATCAGCTCGATGCGCCGTAGCGCCTGCGCCGAATATTCCTTGTAGTTATTCGTCAAGCCTGGCTGCGGCGCTTCGTCCAGCAAGCCCTGGCGCTCGTAGAAGCGCACCGTGTCCTTGGATACGCCCGTCAGGCGGGTGATTTCTCCGATGCGCATCGTTTTACCCTTGACCGTGGACTAAAGGCTACAGTTTACATTAACCACTCCATCTACTCCACACCACTGCCATGACCGCTTTCAATTTTACCAACCAGACCGTGCTGATCACGGGCGCCTCGTCCGGCATCGGCCGCGTCTTTGCGGAAACCCTGGCCGCGCGCGGCGCCCATTTGCTGCTGCTGGCCCGCTCCGGCGCCGTGCTCGACAACCTCGCCCAGGAGCTTTCCCGGCGCCACGGCATCCGCGCCCACGCGCTGGTGGCCGACCTGAGCCTGCATGGCGCTGCGGCGCAAGCCCATGCGCAGGCCTGGACGTTGGGCATGGCGCCCGATGTCCTGATCAATAACGCGGGATTCGCCACGCATGGCCGCTTCGAAAGCATCGATCTTGCGCGCCAGGCGGCCGAAGTGACCGTCAATTGCACGGCACTCATGGAAATGACGCACTGCGTCTTGCCGCACATGCTGGCAAAAGGACGGGGCGCCATCATCAACGTGGCGTCCACGGCGGCCCTGCAGCCCGATCCCTACATGGCGGTCTACGGCGCCAGCAAGGCTTTCGTGCTGTCGTTTTCAGAAGCCCTGTGGGCGGAAAACCGCAGCCGCGGCGTGCGCGTGCTAGCCCTGTGCCCGGGCGCCACGGACACGGCCTTCTTCGATGTGGTGGCGGCGCCCGAAGCGGCCGTGGGCAAGCGCATGGATCCTCAAGCCGTCGTCGATGAAGCGCTGCGCGCGCTGGACCGGGGCCGCAGCAGCCATGTAGCCGGCAGGCCGAACCGGCTGCTGGCCTGGCTGCCGCGACTGCTGCCGCGACTGCTGCCGCGCCAGACCGTGCTCGGTATCGTCGAAGGCATGCTCAAGCCGAAGACGGCATAGGGATCAACAGGCCATGATGCGCTCGCGCAGCCAGCGGTGCGCCGGGTCCAGGTGCATGCGCTCGTGCCAGACCATGGCCATCTCGTAATCGGGCAGGGTGACGGGCGGCTCCCACGTGCGCAGCGCGCCCAAAGCGTTCTTCAGCAGGCGCGACGGCAGCAGGGCCACCATGTCGGACGCCGCCAGCAGGGGCGGGACGATGAGGAAATGCGGCACGGACAGCACTACCTTGCGCGTTCTGCCCAGCTGTTCCAGGGCAGTATCGACATTGCTGCGGAAACCGCCGCCGTTGGGTGAGACGACGATGAATTCCAGCGCGCAAAACTGGTCGAGATCGGGCGACGTTTGCAGCAGAGGGTGATCGTGGCGGCCCGCCAGCACGTAGTGTTCGGTAAACAGGGTGCGGTGGCGCAAGCCGGGCGGCGCTTCTTCCTGCGCCAGAAAACCCAGGTCGACCCGGCCGCTTTCCAGGTCGTGCGCCATGCGCGCCGGCACGGCTTCGAACACGGCCATGCGCGACAAGGGCGCCTGCGCGCGCAGGGCGGTCAGCATGGGCAGCAAGATCGCATATTCGGCGGCGTCGGCCGCCGCCAGATTCCAGCGCACCTCGGCCGTGGCCGGCTGGAACGCCGGTTCCGGCTGCAAGACTTGCTCCAATTGGGCCAGCACGGCTTGCAACGGTGCGAACAGAGCCAGCGCCCGGGCCGTGGGCAGCATGCCGCGCGGACCGGGCAAGAGCAGCGGATCGTCAAAGGCCGCGCGCAGCTTGCTCAGTTGCACGCTGACGGACGGCTGGCTCAGGTGCAGCCGCGTCGCCGCCCGGGTGACGTTGCGCTCGATCAACAGGGCGTTGAGGGTCAGCAGCAGGTTCAAGTCCAGCTTATGCAAATCCAGCTTATGCAAATTGTTCATGGCTATACCTTGTATATTAACTATTCATTTCCACTATGATAGCGCAAGCCCTAGAGTAGTTCCTGTGATCCCCACTCTTCATCTTTTACAGGAGCTAACTGATGCAACTACATGAATATACAAGCTTTGATGCTCTGGGACTGGCCCAGCTGTTGCGCGAAGGCCACGTTTGCGCCGCACGAGTACGCCCGAAATGGCGTTTGCCACCACCACGGAACCGGTGCTGTACGGCGCCACGCGCAATCCCTGGAACGTCACTTTGAGCGCGGGCGGCTCCAGCGGCGGCGCGGCGGCGGCCGTGGCAGCTGGCATCGTGCCGCTGGCCCATGCGACGGACGCGGCCGGATCTATCCGCGTGCCAGCCGCCTCGACGGGCCTGTTCGGCTTGAAACCGAGCCGGGGGCGGGTGTCGAACGGCCCCGCCATGGATGAGATCTTCAGCGGCCTGGGCGTGCAGCTGGGCGTGAGCCGCACGGTGCGCGACAGCGCCGCCTTGCTTGACGCCGTGCAGGGAGTACTGCCGGGCGAGCCGTATGTGACGAGTGCACCGGGCCACGGCTGGCTGTCGCAGGTGGGCGTGGCGCCGGGCCAGCTGCGCATTGCCTTGCAGCGCGCCGCCTGCAATGGCGCCCGGCCCGCACCCGCCATCGATGCCGCATTGGATACTGCCGTGCGCCTGCTGGAAAGCCTGGGCCACCACGTGGAAGAAGTGTCGCCCGCGCTGGGCGTGTCGTGGGAAGCGTTCGTGCAGGCGAATGCCAGTATCTGGTGCGCCAACCTGGTGCCGTGGATAGACGCCCTGGCGCGGGAGAGCGGGCGCGGCGTATCGCTCGACACGCTGGAGCCGGCCACGCTGGCTTGCTACCGCCATGGCAAGACCGTCTCGGCAGTCGATTTCGTGGCGGCCCTCGACGTGCGCAACACGGTCACGCGCCAGGCCGGCGCCTTGTTTGGCCAGTACGCCGTCTTGCTAACGCCCACCATGCCGGACGTGCCGTGGCAGCTGGGGCGCTATGGCGAAAAGGAGGAAAAACTTGACGGTGTTGGCTGGACGGCGCGCCTGTTCGAACATTCACCGTATACGCCGCTGGCGAACGTGGCGGGCTTGCCGGCCATGTCCGTGCCGCTCGGCATGTCAAATGAGGGCTTGCCGGTCGGCATGCAGTTCATGGCCGGCTACGCCAGGGATGGAGTGCTGCTGCGCCTGGCAGGGCAGCTGGAGCGGGCGGCGCCATGGGGGCAACGGCGGCCGCCCGTGTGGGCAGGTCATTAAAAAGGGGAAAAGGAGCCGGACTACAGGGCGGCGAGACGCGCCGCGCTGCGGTTATCCAGGCGAAAGCGGGCTTTTCCCCACAGCCGGTCGTGGAAGGGCAGGACGATCACGTTGCAGATCGGCTCGACCACGGCCAGCAAGCCGCCGAAGGCCATGGAACCCGTGGCCCAGTACATGACGCCGAAGGCCACGCCCATGTGCAAGGTCGTCTGGCTCAGCTTTTCGCCGGCCAGGGCGGCAAAGCCCAGGCGGCTGGCGGCGTAGCGGCGGCGGATCGCGTGCCAGGCTTTTTCATGCCAGGGCAGCAGGGCAACGTTAATGATCGGTTCGATGATGGCGGCCAAGCCACCGAGCGCCACCGACCCCGTCAGCAAATAGGCGAGGCCAAAGGCGATCGACATGTGCGTGCAGACCTGGCTGAATGTTTTGATGGCGGTGAACAAGGGAGGCTCCTTTCTATTGAATTCGCTTATCCTTGATTCAGATAGTAACGATTCTCATTTACAAAAGGAAGTAAAATATTTCAACTGAATCAATAGATGCAAACTATTAATAGCCTGCATCTCATTGCGGCCTCCGCGATGACGACAGCATCAACCGCCGGCAGGGCGCTGCGCCAGTCCCCGCAGCAAGAGCCACAGGCCGGTGAGCGGATACGCAAGGCCCAGCGGAATCAGCAAGGCGTGCATCACGTCCAGGCCAAACAGTTCGCGCGCCACGGCGATCCACTGCAGCATGCCGGCCAGCATGCCAGCCAGGGCCAGCAGGCGCGGGATCGCACGGGCGCGGTACAGCAGCAGATACATCAGGGTCACGCCGAGACCGCCCAGCAGTTTGTCCGGAAAGTGCATGCCGTTGCGCAGTCCCGCCAGCAGGACGCGCGCCGGCTCATAGGCATTGCCATCGGCGCCGGAGGCGAGGAAGGCGACGCTCAGGTTGCGCATGGCCAGCACCAGCGTGCCTTCGAACAGACTCGTTGCCAGCGCCGCTGCCACCAGCGCCACGTAGCAGCGGCTCAACAGGGGATGCTGCTCGCCATACAGGCCGCGCAGGGCTGCCGCGACGACCAGCCCGAGCAAGGCCGTGAGCAGCCCGAGCATGACGATCAGCCCCACCTGCAGCGGCATGCCGGCCGCCCGCAACAGAAAGCCCGGCGCGGCAAATACTTGCTCCTGCAGCCAGAAATTCGACCAGATGCCCAGGCCGAAAATGAACAGCAGGCCCAGGCCCAGGCAACGCCCCAGCTGGGCGGCGGCGCCATGCTGCAGCGGCGAGGCGAACAGGGGAGCGGCTTGCCGCGTGGCGGCGGATATTGTTTGCTTCATCGATACACCTTTGTCGGAGTGGGATCAAGCCTGCCGAGGCAGGACCAGCCAGCGCAGTGTCGGCACACGTGCGCGCCGCAGCAAGGCCGATCCGACGCGTCACGCGCCCAAGGGGCCAAAGTGCGCCTATGCACGATGAGTGACGCGGCCCTGCCGCGCCCGGGGACTATTCCGCCTTGAACAGATGGAGGAAGGAGCGGCTGACCGGCAGCACTTCCGGCCGGTGCTTCAAGCTCACTTCGGCCGTCTCGTGCGCGCCGCGCACAATCTGGCGCACGGCATGCAGGTTGACCACCACGGCCCGGTGGATTTGCTGGAACTGCTCTGGATCGAGCTGCAACAGCAATTCCTTGAGGGAATTGCGCAGCAGCGCTTCGGCGGGTTTGCCGCCGTCGCGCCAGGCAACCAGCGTGTACTTGTCGTCGGACTTCAGGTAATCGACATCATCGACCGGTATCAGCCGGACGGCCGGGCCCACGCTGGCGCGCAGCCAGCGCAGCGCAGCGGGCGCTGGTTCCGGCGCAGGTGCCGGCGTGGCGTGCAGGTACGCCGCCAGTTGCCGCAACAGCGTCTCGCTGGCCGCGCCGGGCTGGATGGCCGCCAGGCGTTCGCGCAAGCGCGTCACGGTAGCGGCCAGGCGGGCCAATTGCACCGGCTTGACCAGGTAGTCGAGCGCGCCCTGTTCGAAGGCCCGCACCGCGTACTGGTCAAAGGCGGTGACAAAGACCAGGTGGGCGCGACGGCCGATCTGGCTGGCCACGTCCACGCCGGACAGGCCCGGCATGTGCACGTCGAGGAAGCAGACCGCCGGCCGGTACCGCTCGAACAGCGCGAGCGCCTCCGGTCCGTTGCGCGCTTCGGCCACGACCAGCAGCTCCGGCCAGCACTCGGCTAGCTGGCGCCGCAGGCTGGCGCGCAGCAAGGGTTCATCGTCGGCAATCAGGGCAGTCAAGGTCATGGCCATGCGGGGCATTCTATGGAAACACGGAAACCGTGGGGGGCAAGTTCGCTGATGCGCAAGGCCGCTTCGCCGTCAAACATCAGCGCCAGGCGCTCGCGCAGGCTGCCAAGTCCCGTGCCCAGGCCGGGGCTGCCTGCTTGCAGGCCAGCACCGGTATCGCTCACCTCGATACGGCAACGGCCATTCACCTCGGTAATGAGCACATCGATGCGCCCGCCATCCATGCAGGGATCGATGCCATGGCGCACCGCGTTCTCGATCAGGGTCATCAGGGTCATGGGTGGGCACTGCAGTCTTTCGCAGCCGGGCGCGACATCTATGCCGAACTGCAAGCGGTCTGGCATGCGCATCTGCATCAGCACCAGATAGGCGCGCACCATTTCCAGTTCCTGTTCCAGGCGGGTGGTCGCTTCGCTCAGGCGCGGCACGGCGGCCCGCAGATACGTGACGAGATGCGCCAGGACGGGCGCCGCATGGCTGGACCCCGCATCGAGCAGGGCTTGCAGGCTGGCCAGCGTATTGAACAGGAAATGCGGCTGGATCTGGGCCTGCAGCAGCCACACACGCGCATCGCGGGCCTGGCGTTCCAGCTCGCCGCGCCTGCGCTCGGCTTCGCGCACGCGGGCGTCGCGCTGGCGCAGCAGCGCGGCCATCGCTGTCCATGGGCCGAGCAACAGTCCCAGGAAACTGAGCGCGACATAACTCTGCAAGCGCTCGGGCACCTGCCAGAACGGCGGCGCACCGGCCTGGGTATTGAACAGATACAGGCTGGCGAGGGTCAGCACGATCGCCAGCGCCACGCCCACCACCTGCAACACCCAGTGCGGCAGCCTGCGGGGCAACCGGCGCGGCCAGCGCTCGAACAAGCCATACGCCAGCAGCGCTGCCAGCGCCGGCAGGAAGACCGCCATGGCCAGGTACCCTAGCGGGTCTTCCCAGGACAGGGTAAACAGGGCGAATTCGAATAGTGCAGCCAGCCCGGCCACGCACAATCGTCGCGCGGACAGGCAGGTTCGCAGGCCATCGATAGCGGAGCGCAGTGTGAACATGAATGTGACGGCCCCAGGAATTGCCATAAGAGCAGCAGAATAGGGCAAAGCCACGCGGCCCGCAATAGCGGCGGGCATGAAGCACGGTATCCTGGGTACGAGAGACGCCTGCGGCGCCTCGCTGTTGAAGGCGTCGCCGTCAGCGTATTGCTGTCGCCTGTGACCAGACGGCTTGCCAGCGCTCGTCGCGCCATTCGTAACTATCCGTATGCCAGTAGCGGGCGCGCGGCACGGTGTGGCCAGCGAAGACGATTTCCAGTTGCGCCGAGTAACGCAGGACGGCGGCCGTGCCGTACAGGCGCACGCTGATCGCTTCCGCTTCCCAGCTCACATAGCGCATCTGGCCGGAGGCGATGGCGCCCAGATATTGTTCCCGCGACAGCACGCTGCCGATAGGCGTGATCAGCTGGAAGTCATCGGCGTGCAGGGCGCGCGCTGCCTGCATATCGGCGTCCACGAGGGCGCGCAAACGGCTGCGTTCAGTGTGGCGCAACAGTTGCATCTGCTGTTCTTCAGTCAGTGCGGCATTCAAATCGTTCACGGCAGTCCTGTTCGAGTAGGTGATTGACACTTTGACGGTTTTTGTCCAAAAGTCATGTTGACACTATATATCCATAGTGTCAACATGCCAGCATGTCACTCCACCCCCTGAAAACCCAGCAGATACTCGATGCGGCGCTGGCCGTGTTTTGCCGTTACGGCTACCGCAAGACGTCCATGCTCGACATCGCGCAGGCGGCCGATATGTCGCGCGCCGCGCTGTATTTACATTTCAAGAACAAGGAAGACGTGTTTCGCGCCGGCTCCGAACGGGCGCATGCCACCGTCATGGCGCAAGTGGCAGCGGCGCTGGCCGAACCCGGCCCCGTCTTCACGCGCATCGAAACGGCGCTGCTGGCATTCCAGCAAGGCTTGATGGCGGAAATTTCAGCCAGCGCCCACGGGCAGGAGTTGTTCGACGCCAACATGACCATGGCCGCCGACATCACCTTGAGCGCGCGGGCGACGCTGGTGGCGTCATTGGCCGGCGCGCTGGAGCAGGCCGAAGCGGCGGGCGATATCGCGCTGCGCCGAGTGGACGCGGCTGCCGCGCAAGTGGCTGGCTTGCTGGTGGCCAGTATGGATGGCATCAAGCACACGCAAGGGGGAGGGGAGGCGTTGCGCCAGGGTATCGCGCTGCAGATGCGCGTGCTGGGCGCGGCACTGCTGCGCATGTGAGCAACCAAGCTCCCATGCGCAGTGGGGCCAAGGCTGTTACGGCAAGGTCTTCAGTACATTCTTCGTCGGCACAGAGAAATTATAGTTGTCGTGGCGGTCCCAGTTGATCGACCACGTCATCACGCCGCGGAAGTTCGGATACGCCTGCAGCGGCTTGATGGTGCCGCAGTTGAGCAGACGCGTCAGGCAATTCAGGGCATTGCTGACGTCGGCATTCGTCGTGAAACCGGAGCCGGCCGAACTGCGCCCCGACGGCACGCCAAAACCCACCTGGTCCGGGCGCAGGCCGGCGAAGGTATTGCCGCCATAATTGAAACCTTCGATCAGCATGCGCGCCGTGGCCACCAGTTGGTCGGCCGAGCCCGCCTTGATGGCACCCGTCGCGTACGGCGTGTAGATGTCGCCATTGTTGTAATACTGCGGATGCAGCACCGTCAACTCGCTGCGCAAGGCGTTGATGATGGGAATATAGGCGCCCCAGATGCTGCCATAGCTCGTGTATCCCCCTTCCACATACACCCATTCCGGCGCCATCGACAGGTAAAAGCTGCTGCCGACCTTGGTTTTCAGGTTTTTCACGGCGATCGGCAGGTAGGTCTGGATGGCCGCGCCTTGCGCCACGCCATTTTCCAGGTCCAGGTCGATGCCGTCGAAGCCATATTTGGTGATGATGGCGTACAGGCTGTTGGTGAAATTCGTCGCTTCGGCCGTGTTGCCGACGGACACGGAGCCGTTTTGCCCGCCCAGCGACAGGATGACTTTCTTGCCTTTCGCCCGCTTGGCGGCCACGTCGGCGATGAACTGCGCTTCCGTGCCGGCGCTCGGATCGATGGTCAGGCTGACATTGCCGCCGCCCGCGTTGTCGCCGAATGAGACGACAATCACATCCCAGTCATCGCTGACCTGGCTGATCGGGTAGGTGGCGCCGCTGGGATTGGTGAAGTTGTGCCAGTAGCCGATCAGCGCGTGCTTGGCCAGGCCGGTGGGCGTTGGTGTCGGCGTCGGGGTGGGTGTAGGCGTCGGTGTCGGTGTCGGTGTCGGGGTGGGGGTGGGAGTCGGCGTAGGTGTTGGGGTAGGTGTCGGTGTCGGTGTCGGGGTTGGCGTAGGAGTTGGCGTAGGAGTTGGAGTCGGTGTCGGCGTGCCGCAGTCGCCCACTGCCGTCCAGGGCTGGCCGCTGCCGGCGCCGCCACTGCTGGTCGCCGGATTATTGCCTTGCGTCCACCAATTGGCCGTGTAATTGACATTGTTGTAGCTGGCCTTGCCGCCACCGTTATAGGCCGTGCCGCTGTTCCACGGCGTAAAGCAGGCGGCTGCTTCCGTCGAGGCCGCCAGCAACTGGCTTGCGCTGGTGCTGGCAGCGTCGCCGCCGCCGCAGGCGGCCAGCGTCCCCCCGAAGAGGGTAATGATGAGGGTATTCATGACTGTCCGGTTCATCGCATCTCCTTGTGTGTTTTTAGTATGGCCGGGCGGCTGACACCGTCCGATTTTTCAGAGTGCAAGCATTGCAGGTGGTAGTCAACTGGTTTTGTTGATTGCGCAAGATCCCAATACCAGTTGTAGCGATACCCCAGGAGATGGGCGATGCGGGCCATACCAGTGGCTGTTTTGCGGTGCGCTGGTATGGTGCCGGGAATGGTGGTGGGAGCAGGGCGGGGAAGGGAGGCGGACTCTCTCAGCGGCTACGGCACTGTTTCCTGGTGCAATTCGGCATACGGCACGCGCGACAGGTCCAGCAGCATCTGCGTGAAAGCCACGATCTGGCGCTGCATCAGCCGGTAATCCAACTGGGTCACGGTGTCGATGCCATGGTTGAGCAGGTAGGTCGGTTGCGTGAAGTAATGCAGCGTAGGTATGCGCTGGGAAGCGCATAAATACTGGCGCTCGCCAGGCCAGGCGCCATACATCGCGCCGGGTTTGGATGGCGGCAGCACGAACGCGGGGGGCGCATCGGCCTGTTTCAGCATGGCGTAGGACGCATCCATCAGCGCCGGCGTGCGCGGCGAAAAGAGGATGGACGGTTCAAACCTGCCCGTGGGATGCAAGTAACCGTTGCTGTCGGGCAGCACTTCCAGCGCGCCCAGGTGCCCGATGGTGAGCATTGTGGCGATGCGCTGCATCAAGCCATCGTCCTTGTGCTGCTCGAAAAACTGTTCGGTACCCACGCCGCCCGCGAGATGGCCACTCGCCAGCAACAACATGACGCTGCGCGGCAGGCTGTCCCGCGGCAGGCGCGCCAGATACTGGGCCATGTCGACGATGGCGTTCGGTCCATTGTCTTCCAGCCCGTTCGTGCCGTCCGTGTGGCTACCCAGCACCATCAATTCCTCGGACTTGCCGGGGATGATGCCAACCAGGTTGCGCGTTTGCACCTGCCGCACGGTGGCCGCCATGGTCAGCCGCAAGACGGGGGCCGTACCGGCCAGCACTCTTTCACGCAGGCGTTGACCACGGTCGCGGTCGATAAACACGCCGGGCAGCTGGCGCACTTTGCCGTCGTAGGGCGCATACAGGCCGTCCGCCGTCATGGCAGGCGTATCCAGAATGACGATCACGCCCGCCGCACCGGCCGCCTGCAGGCTGTCCAGCAGGGTGACGAACGGCCACAGCACCTGGAACGGGCGCGCATACGGCGTGTCCGGCCCCATGGCGGGGTGCGGATCGTGCATGTGGACGGCGGATTGCTGGAAAACCTGGCCTGTCCACGCCACTTTGGGCATCTCGACGAGCACCAGCTTACCTGCCAGGCTGGCATCGGGGCGGGTCCCGGGCGCCAGATAGACGATGCGTCCCGTCATGCCGGTCGGCGGCGTCACGCCCGAATACGGAATGTAGCCGGCCGAGGGCAAGACGCCAGACCTGTCGTCGTGGACCACTTCCAGGCCCCAGTCTGCCGGTTGTACCGACCATTGCCGGAAGCTGACGGGTTCGAAGCGCAGCTGTTTGACACCGGCACGTGCCAGGCGTTCATGCAAGGCGTCGATATACGCTTCATGCCGGGGTGAGCCCGTGGCGCGCAGGCGGCGCTCGTCCAGGTCGACTTGCCAGTCCACCAGTTGTTTTCTGGACAGGAATTGCGTGGCGTCGACCGTCACGGCAGCCGATGCAGGCAGGGCGCGCGCCGGCCATGGGCCAGGCTTGCTGGCGCAGGCGGACAGGGAGGCTGCGATGGACAGCGCTCCGGCAAGCGACAGTAAGCGGCGGCAATGCGGTAAAAGAAGCGCGGTGCGTGGCTGCGCGTGGATCATGCGTGTCTTGAGACTTCTCATTCAAAATAGTCGGTAAATGCCTGGTTTTATTGCTGATTTCTCGGTATCTCTGGCAGTGGGAAGTTTGCCATGGCCGGCAATTTACCACGAGACAAGTCGATGGGCCGGCACGCATCACCGGGTTTTTCCTTTTTTCAAGCGCGCCGTGTTCCTTTCCTCAAAGAAAGCCTTTAACTTCCTGCATGGCACCGTGCCATGACGAGATATCTACGATGAGATCCCGGCAAATTCGGCGAATGGAACAACGCCAGGCTGGCGGCACACCTGAAAACGCACGGTGGTCTCGCGCAGTAGCGTGGCAGACCTGATCGCCAGCATCCTCGAAGCGCCAGACTTGCACCTGCACGCCAATTTTAGCGTGAACAAACCGAACATGGACGGAGGCAAGCCGTAGTTCATGTAGCGTGTTCAAGCCAAGGTATCCAGCAGCCTCGACAGCGGCGCGCAGATGGGGGAAATCGCATTTGCGATTGGGGAGTTGGCAAAATGGGCGGTTTCTCAAATTCTTCCAATACTTCGCATAATTTATATTATGTCAAATATAGGATCAAAGCAGGCGATACTTCTTGGCGATAGAACCAGGATAATGTCCCACCTTGCCATAATAGCTATCTAATGCAATGACCTGCCCATCTTGAATTGTGTGTTCTGCAAATGCCCAACTGATCATGCCACCAAGCTCGCCTATCAGGCCAAATGGCTGCCCCTTAAAGAGTTCATCAGGAGTACGACTAAAAACCACCCCATGCAACTTCTCATCCAATACAACAGCTTCGGCACGTTGTGGCGAATTTCCAAATCGCATTAAATAGAATGCAATGCGCTGATCAATCTCAGCATGAAGACCGGAACGTCTGATCTGCATTGCCGTGCATCAATGCGCCGCCGCGCCGCACGGCCATCGCCATGTCGATAGCCCCCACTTGACGCACTCGAACCAGACGATGCCGAGCACGGCGACCAGCGCGCACTGCAGCAGCAATGCCATGTCCGGTAGCGCGAAGGCAAACATGGCGCGGATGGGTGCCACGCCCAGCACCAGTAACAGCAACAGCGAGGCAGATATGCTGATCCAGGCGAACGCCCGGTTCGATTTGATCCCCCTCCTCCATGACGGCTGGGTCCATTGGCGATTGACATAGATCAGTCCCAGGTTCGACAGCACGAGGCTGAGGAAGGTCGTCGCGCGCGCCACCTCGTCGGAATTTCCCGTCCACCGCACAAACACGTGGAAGCCAACCAGCATGGCCAACAGCCCTGCCCCCTGCAGCAAGCCGCGCAGCAGTATTTCACGGTCGAACAAATGCATGTCCGGCCTCCTGGGTTTGCTCGTCATGGCATCGGCTTCGATCGGCTCGGCCTCGAACACGATCGAGCAGGCCGGGTCGATCACCATTTGCAAAAACAGTATGTGCACGGGCATCAGGAGCATGGGCCAACCCAGCAGCACGGGCAGGATGGACAGGCCAACGATGGGCACATGCACCGCGACGATGAAGACGATGGCCTTGCGCAGATTGGCAAACAGGCGGCGGCCATGCCGCACCGCCAGCAGCAGGGAAGAAAAGTCATCCTTGAGCAATACCAGCGCTGCCGCCTCGCGCGCGACGTCGGTGCCACGGGCGCCCATGGCCACGCCGATGTTGGCCGCCTTCAATGCAGGCGCGTCGTTGACGCCGTCGCCGGTCATGGCGACGATATCGCCACGGCTGCGGAAAGCTTGTACCAGGCGCAACTTTTGCTCCGGCGCGATGCGACAAAAGACGTCGGTATCGGCCAGGCGCGCCTGTAATGCCGTATCGTCCAGCGCGGCCAGGTCCGTGCCGGACATCTCACCGCTGGCCACGCCGGCGATACCGGCCTGCCGCGCGATCGCCAGTGCCGTGGCGGGATGGTCGCCCGTGATCATCACCACGCGTATGCCCGCCGCGTGACATTGCGCCACCGCATCGGGCACTTCCGGGCGTACCGGGTCGTGCAAGCCAAGCAGGCCCAGGAATTCAAACGCAAAGACATGCTGGTTGTCAGGCAGGGGCGGCGCGGCAAAAGTGGCGCGGGCGACGCCGATCACGCGCAAACCATCCTTCGCCATGGCCAGCACCTGGGCCGCGATGGCGGCGGCGCGCGCCGGCGACAGATGGCACAGATCGATGATGGCCTCGGGCGCGCCCTTCGCCGCCACCAGGAACTCGGCACGGTCCGGCGATTGCCACACCCGCGACATGGCCAGCATGTGCCGCGACAGCGGATAATCGTCGATCAGTTGCCAGTCGGCATGCAGGTGTTCCGTATTCGCCAGCAGGCGGGCGCCCGTCTGGCCGATGGCCGACTCCATCGGGTCGAACGCGCGCCGATGACTGGCCAGGACGGCATATTCGAGCAAGCCGTGCAGCTCTTCCTGCAAGGCAGCGGCAGGATTGCCCTGACAATCGTGGGTGGAGGTCTCCGAGCAGAGCCGGGCCACGTCCATGCGGTTGGCCGTCAGCGTGCCCGTCTTGTCTACGCACAGCACCGTCGTCGCGCCCAGCAATTCGATTGCGGGTATGCTGCGCGCCAGGATGCTTTCGCGCCCCAGGCGCCAGGCGCCCAGGCCCAGGAAAAGCGTCAATATCACCGGCAATTCTTCAGGCAGCACCGCCATGGCCAGCGTCAGTCCGGCCAGCAAGCCTTGCAGGGCGTCGCCGCGCAAGCACCAATAGGTCAATGCCAGGCCGGCGGCGAGACACAAGCCGCCGATGGCGACATGCCTGACGACGCGCCGTGTTTCACGTTGAATCGGCGTCAGCTCGCTCCCCATGCTGGCGAGCGATGCGCCGATGCGGCCAAGCGCGCTGTGCGGGCCGGTGGCGATCACCAGGCCGCTCGCCGTGCCTTGCGTGATCAGGGTGCCGGAATACACCAGGCTGTCCAGACTGCCGCCAGACCCGCCGGAGCCATGCTTGACTAGCGGCACGGATTCACCCGTGAGCATGGACTCGTCAGCCGTCAAATTCGATGCGCTGAGCAGCGCGATATCTGCAGGCACGCGGTCGCCCTCGGCCAGCAGCACCAGGTCGCCGGGCACCAGTTCCCTGCCTGCGATGCGCTCCTGTTTCCCGTCGCGTATCACCAGGGCGCGTGGACTGGAGAGGTCGCTTAGCGCATGCAGCGAGCGTTCCGTGCGCCGGCGCTGAAAAAAAGTGATGCCCATGACGATGCAAACAAAGCCCAGCAGCATCAGCGCTTCATTGCGGTCGCCCAGCAGCAGATAAATGACGCCGCAGGCGACCAGCAGCAAAAACATCGGTTCGGCAACGACATCGAGCAGCAAGCGCCCGGCACTCAAGGGACGCGAGGCGGGCAAGGCATTCGGCCCATTTTCCAGCAAGCGCTGCGCCGCTTGCGCTGTTGTCAGCCCTTCACTGCCCTGCGGCTGCGACATGGCATCCATCCTTTTTCTGAGAGGCAACTTGTAGTGGCTCGTCGTGATTGCGGCATCAGGATTTTGGCGCAGGCGATCATACAGGTCGCACTTCCGTCAGCGAATCGACGACGACCATATACTGCCCCGGCCATTCAATGAGATGGCGGTCCGCTTTGAGCACCCACAAATGCCGACCGTCCATACAAAGTCTGTGCCGACATATCGGTGACATTGGCATCGCTCAGCGCCTGCTTTAACAGCGCCACATAGCGTGCCTGCTCGGCCGTTGGCACCTCCAGCCGATGATCCACTTCGCGGGCGAATTGCGCGCGCCACGCGTCGGCGCTCAGATCGGGCGGCGCCGCGAGCACCGCCAGCGGCCAGAGCGCTACGCCCAGGAATAACATCATGGACGAATGCAATACAACCGGCATGCCATCCTAACATCATATCGCCAGCGTCATGTTGTCAATCACCATGCTCACGCCGTGTGTTCCCCGAGCCGCGTGCCGGATTTGCGCCGCATCCAGCGACGCGGCCCAGAACTGCTTCCGGGCGCCATCGTTTGCCCGGCGCCGCCGCATGCGATGCAAGCAAAAATTGTGCCGCATCAGCGCATTCAAGGTGCGTTGCGCTGCGACGGGTCGCGCAGGAACGCCGGTGATGGGCCCGTCACGCCGGAACGGTCACGCTCGCGCCTGGCGGCCACCGCCCACCACAGCAACTGCGAGAAGGTGCGCTCCATGTAAGAGGTCCAGCGGGTGCCGTCCACCTCTGCGGAAAATCTGCCATCGGCGCAGAAGACGGTGTGTGCGGCCGGAATGTGGATCATGGCCGACACCGGCAAACAGCCCAGCTCGGACAGAAAAGCGCGCATGCCCACCGCCGCCCGCACGCCGCCCCACTGCCCCGCCGAATAGGTGACGATGGCACTGGGCTTGAAGGCGAACAGGGAACTGCCAAAATGGTTCAGCAGATGCGCCAGTGCCGGACTCATCGAATGATTGTATTCGGGGCTGACCATTACGTAGGCGTCGGCGCTGGCAATCTCGCCGGCCAAGTCTTCCAGCGGCGCCGGCGCGCGCCCCTTGGCGTAGGCGAAGTGCGGTTTGAACGCCGCGCCCAGGTCGTAGTCGAGCGGATCGACGAGCACCACTGCGTGGCCATCGCGGCCGCACTGTGCCACGCAGGCCCTGGCCACGCGCTCGCCCACGCGCGCCGGCTGCGGGGGCGTGCTGGTGCGAACCGAGCCGAGAAATACCAGAATCTTCATGCTGCCCTTTCCAGCCCATGCCCTGGCTGTGTCATTGTTCATCCATGGGCCTGCGAGCAGCCCGTGTCAACCGCGGCTGGCCTGCTTGTGGCCTCATGCTACAGGGATGGCGATGCGCGCAGATATCCGTGATGAATCCTCTCATTGATAACTGAGGCGCAGAGCCAGCGCCGCCAGCGTGAGCAGCAGCACGGGCAAGGTGAGGACGATGCCGACGCGGAAGTAATAGCCCCAGGAGATGTGAATCTTCTTGCTCTCGAGGACATGCAGCCACAGCAGGGTCGCCAGGCTGCCGATCGGGGTGATCTTTGGTCCCAGGTCGCTGCCGATGACATTGGCATAAATCATCGCCTCGCGCACGGCGCCCTGCGCCGTGGTCGGATCGATCGACAAGGCGCCGATCAGCACCGTCGGCATATTGTTCATGATCGAAGACAGGATGGCTGTCAGCACGCCGGTACCCATGG
The DNA here is from genome assembly GCF_051380795.1 of Janthinobacterium leeuwenhoeki. Classification (NCBI taxonomy): domain Bacteria; kingdom Pseudomonadati; phylum Pseudomonadota; class Betaproteobacteria; order Burkholderiales; family Oxalobacteraceae; genus Janthinobacterium; species Janthinobacterium leeuwenhoeki. Next base: position 7,959 of record NZ_JBNYXT010000034.1, on the reverse strand, counting down.
CCGCGCCCCACACGCCATATTGGGCAAAGTAATTGAGTACGCCAGTGAGGTAGCCGGTCAGGCCCGCATTGCGCAAGCCATACACGACCAGGTACATGCCCAGGGAAAAAATGACGATCTGCCATGGCGCATTACGGATGACTTCGCGCGTGGGAATGACGTGGCCTTTGGCGGCGACAGCCAGCAACAGTGCGGCGCCGACGGCGGCCACGGCGCTGATCGGCACGCCCAGGCGCTCGAGCCAGAAAAAGCCGATCAGCAGCAGCGCCAGAACCAGCCAGCCAGCCTTGAAGGTCGCCAGGTCGCGGATCGCGGCGCCGGGGCGCTTCAGTTGGGAGACGTCATAGTCTTGCGGAATGTCCTTGCGGAAAAACCACATCAATGCAAGCAGGGTCGCCATCACCGCCACCGCGTTGACCGGCACCATCACGGCCGCATACTCGGCAAAGCCGATCTTGAAATAGTCGGCTGACACGATGTTGACCAGGTTCGACACCACCAGGGGCAGGCTGGCCGTGTCGGCGATAAAGCCGGCCGCCATGACGAAGGCCAAGGTCGCTTTGGCTGAAAACTTCAGTTCGAGCAACATGGCGATCACGATGGGCGTCAATATCAGCGCCGCGCCATCATTGGCAAACAGCGCAGCGACGGCGGCGCCCAGCAGGATCAGCAAGACAAACAGCTTGCGGCCGCTGCCGCCGCCCCAGCGCGCCACGTGCAGCGCGGCCCACTCGAAGAAACCGGCCTTGTCGAGCAGCAGGCTGATGATGATGACGGCGATAAACGTGCCTGTGGCATTCCAGACGATGTGCCAGACGACGGGAATGTCCGACAACTGGATGACGCCAGCCAACAGCGCGACGCCCGCACCGAGGGCCGCGCTCCAGCCGATACCCAGGCCGCGCGGCTGCCAGATGACCAGTACCAGCGTGGCCAGGAAAATCAGGAAAGCGGTCAGCATGCGAGTGCCGCCTTTTTTGCGCCCGCCCCCGTGGCATGACCGGGATCGTCCACGCCACGATGGCTAGGAAGCACAGGGCCCAGGCAGGCCGCCCAGGTTGGATGACTAAGATTGGCTTCTGCCAGGATGGAGCGGCAAGGGTTGCCAGTACACGGAACGTTCATGAGTTTTCGAAAAAGAGTGAAAAGTAAGGCCTGCCGTGATCTGCGGACATACCGCGGCGCTCGCCGGCTAGACGGCGCTTTGCCCGATGGCTTTGATCTCGTGCTGGATCGCATTTTTTTCCAGCATGTGCAACGGCAGGCTGATAAAAACATTCATTCTGGTCATGATCTGGCGAAACACCTTGTGGAATACCGCGCGCTTTTCTGCGTCGGTGCCGGTGGCTGCGGCCGGGTCTTCGAAACCCCAGTGCGCCGACAGCGGATGGCCAGGCCAGTACGGGCAGACCTCGCCAGCGGCGTTATCGCACACGGTAATGATGAAATCCATGTGCGGTGCCTCCGCGGTGCCGAATTCATCCCAGCTCTTGCTGCGCAGTTTGTCTAGCGGAAAGCCGGTCGCTTCAATTTGCTCGATGGCGAACGGGTTGACGCTGCCGCCCGGATGGCTGCCAGCGGAAAAGCCGCGGAAGCGGCCTTTCCCCATGGTCGAGACGAGCGCCTCGGCCATCACGCTACGGGCTGAGTTGCCGGTACAGAGGAACAACACGTTGTATACTTTTTCGGTCATGACGACTCCTTCAATCACTGCGTTGGGGGTGGGTTCTGTCCGGCTCAAGCGATGCCGCAGGCTGCGCTTTGCCACGTAGTGCAAGGCGCACTACCGCAGCACTTCCCACTCAAAAAGCCGATCAGGGCATGCATACGCCAGTTGCTTCGATGGTCAAGCGCGAGGACGACATTCACGCTTTCCATGTACCAATTTATTCAATGATTCTATAATAATAGAATTATGGAATTAATGTAAACCTGTTTTTATAGATGCCAGATAATCCTACGGAAATTTACTGGGGCGTACTTGGCAGCATTACGCGGGCTCGCCATCCACAAGAGCGATCTCGCCGGCGAAGCAATAGCCGACCGAATGCACGGTACGGATCGGGATGTCGATGCCGGTCTGGCTGACGATTTTTGCCCGCAAGCGACGCACCAGCGAATCGAGCGAGCGGCCGCTATGGTAGTCATCGCGCTGATACAGCTTGGTCAAAATCGTCTTTTTCTGTACCGGCAGGCCGGGCCTGATTGCCAGCAATTCGAGAAACATCAATTCCTTCAGGCTAAGCGCGACTTGGACATCCTGGGCCAGACGGAGTTCCCATTGCGTGACGAAAATAGTCCACCGCTGCGGCACGTCTGCCGCCTCAACGGTCGTTCTCTGCACGCGCTGTGCGATACTGCCGATCACCGCCGACAGTTCACGGCAGTCAACCGGCTTGACCAGATACTGGTCTGCGCCAGATTGATAGCCTTTGAGCTTGTCTTCTAGCGCGCTACGCGCGGTCAGGATGATGATGCCCATGCTGGTATTGGCGCGCACATATTCGGCCAGTACATAGCCTTCCTGATCCGGCAGGCCAACATCGATCACGGCTATCTGACAATCGCATTTGGGCAAAGCCTGATAAAACTCGGCCGCGTTGCGCACGCCGATGATCTGCATGCCATTCAAATCCAGCCATTCCACCACGCTATCGCGCAAATCCTCATCATCTTCTACCAATAACACTCTAATTTTTGATGGCACCGCTGTGCGCCTCCTCTACAGGCAAAGGCAGGGTGATTGTCGCTGAAGTGCCGCCGCCAGGACGATTCACCAGAAATATGCTGCCTGAATGTTGACCAATGATACGCCGCACCAGATACAGGCCGATGCCGCTGCCGGCGACGCAAGCCGTGCGGCTGCCACGGAAATACTTGCCATACACCTGATCGAGCTCCTGCTCCGGAATACCGGTGCCATTATCGTCGACCGTGAGGAACATGGTGCCATCATTTTTCGTCAACTGCACGCTGACGTGTCCTTGTTTCGGCCCATATTTGATCGCATTGTCGAGCACATTCAAGAACGCCGTCTTCAGCAACTTGCGATCCCCATGCAAGACGACGGGTTGCGTACATGTGAACTCAAGCCGTGGCGCGCGCTCACTCCAGAAATCGGAGGTTTCCTCGATAACAGCGCAAAGAAAATCCGGCATGAGGATAGGTTCATGGAGGAGCTCCGCTTTCCCGTCACTATGCTGATCCCTCTGCAGTGCGGTTTCTGCCACTTCAACCAGGCGCAATACCGCGCGCTGCATCTTTTCGAGGTTGGAACCGAAGTGCCGGTCGCCGGACCGCTCCTTGCTTTGCAAAATATCCAGATTGGTGCGGATGACAGCCAGCGGCGTCCGGTATTCGTGCGAAAACATCGCCACAAAGCGTGTCTGATTTTCCAGCGCTTCCTGTTTGGCTTCCAGTGACAGCAGCAGTTGATGCTTGATACGCTCAAAATATAGCAGCAGCAAGGCCGGGAAAAACAACAAGGTTCCCGCCAGAGGCACGAGATAGACCGCCACAATATTGACCTGGGATATCAAAGCAGAACTCAATGCTGCTGGCGGATAGAATAAAACGGCGATGCGCAAGCCATGCGCCGCAATCAGCATCAATAAACCGATTATCGCCATTTCTCGCGCATACCCAAGCTTGCTGGAAGCAGCTTCCGGATTTCCTGCCAATAGCGTTTGCAGGCATTGTACAAAAACCAGAATCAGGCTGGCACTGCAGAGAAATGCGCGCGAGGAAAACGCCGCATTATTTTCCAATAACAGCAAATAGGCACATGCAAACAAAGCGACAAGAATATACGCCCAGCGACTTGCTCTTTTCCCAAAGAACACTCTCAGCCCGATCCACACGAGGATACAGCCAGCAAACAATGCGATATTTCCTGCCATTAACAGCAAGCCGGGTGGGCGGAAGGCATTGAATATAATGATGGTCATTCCAGCGGCCGTCAGCACTCCGGACAGGGCCCACAGCCGCGTATAACGCTCGATGGGCGCGGCAAAATAGACGCCGATCATCGTTGCCGAAATACATAGCTGCGTGATGGATAATGCAATGCTGGCTGTTTGATGATCCATGGGGGCAGTTGGGCAAAAATATTTCCAGAGAATCCGGTATTGCGCATATCTTACCAGATCGGCAATAAGCGAAAATCAGAAGCCCTTGCTCGCGACCAGCCAGGCACGCACCGATGACGGCCTGGCCAGCATAGCCGGCGCCGCCCCCAGACGCGTTGCCACCGAGACGCTCGCGCGCCACTGCTCGGGGCCGGCCCAGTTCAGGCCGATACCGGCACCGGACAAGGTCGCGCTGTTCTCTGCCTTGCTCCAGGGATGGCGATTGACTTTGACGCAGGCGCTGTCAATAAACGCCAGCACCTGCCATTTCCCGTACAGCAGCGGCCCCAGCTCATGGCGCATTTCCAGCGTGCCGGCATAACCGGTGTCGCCGGAAATGGCGCCGATATCATAGGCGCGGACGGTGTAAGGGCCACCTGCCGTCATCTTTTCAGCAGAGTCAAGATTGCCGTCAGCCCATTGTCCACTTAAGTTGAAGTACAGCGAATCGCGCGGCGTCAGCCCCTGCAAACGGGCGATATTGGCATTCCACTTTGAAAACCGGCCGCGCGTGCGTGCGGTGGAGGCATCCGCTGCCGCAGCGGAGACATTATCAAATCCGGTACGCCCGCTGGTCCAGCCGAGACTGGCCATGCTCATGCCGCCAGCGAGCAGATCGTCGCGCAGATCGCCGGTCAGGCTCACGATCCAGTTATCCAGGTGCCGGTCGGTACGCAGGCTGCTGACATCGATATGGTCGCGCAGATTTTTGGCATCGTATTGCAATTGCGCAAAGAGGTTGTGGCGCTTGCTGCGTATCAATGGCTGCTTCGCCCACAGGCTGGCAACCTTGGCAGTGCCATTGGCATCGAGCGCACTGGCGGTGCTGCCCAGTTTGTAGTGCAATGCCGAATAGGCGCCCCCTACCCTGGCCCCCTGGCCGTTGAGCAAGGTGTCATATCCCACCCGGCCATAATTCATGCCCTCAGCCGTGCTGATCACGTTGGCGCTCAGAATATCGCCATGATGAAACGGATTGACGATATGAAAGTTAGCGCTCAGGCGGGTGCGCCCGATATAGCGGTTGCCGTAGTTATCCAGCGACACATTCGCCAGGGCAAGGCGGTTGTAGCGCGCTTCGACATCCATGTCGGCGGTGCCTACCGCCGCGCCTGGCTTAAGGACCGCATTCACGCGCACGCCGGGCACATCGGACAGCAATAACAAGGCACGGTCCAGTTCGGCATCGGCAATCAATTGCCCGCCACTCAGCGGAATCAGGCTGGCCTGGAGCAAGGCGTCGCTGACTTCGCTGTGGTTATTGAGACGGACTTTGCCGTAGTGTGCCTCGACGACCTGGATGGCGATGACGCCGCCGGTAATCGGCTGGACCGGGATGAGGGCCCGTGTCATTGGAAATCCATGGCCCTGGTAATACGCCGTGATGCGTCCCGCCAGTTCGTCAAGTTGCGGCAAGGTCAGACTTTTACCTTCCTGATCGGCGACCAGCGCATGCAGCGTCTCTGTGGAAAACGCGGTATTGCCGGTAATGCGCAGCGCATTCACTTGAATCGGCTGCGACGGTGGCAAACCGGCATCGCTTTTCGGTCTGACTTCCAGCGTCGGTGCATTCGGCGGCGCTGCTGCAGGAAGCGCCGGTTTTAATTGTTGCAGAATCGAACCGGCATCGGGCGGCGTCTGAGGGGCGGCGGAATACGATTCAAGTGGTGCCAGCAGCAATGCGGCGCACAAGGGCTTCATCAGGAAGGATTGCTTGGTTTTGGTGGTCATGTATTTCTTATTTTGTGATGCTGTTGGCGACGAGCGGCAACTGTATGCCGCCATTCAGAATTTGCAGCGTCGGCGCTGGCGTGCCAAATCCGCTGCGGGTATCGAACAAGCGGGTGACGGCCGTTTCCTGTGAACGCCCGGTGCCGCTGGTGCCAGGCTCGGTCTGCTGCACTAGCAGCGTGGAAGACAGGTCCAATGCCTGCGGTTGCGCCAGGGCCTGCGGCGGCAACACGGACGATTGCAACTGCGTTACCGCGCTCTGAATCTGCTGCCTCTGCGTGGCACTGACGTTCACGATCGGCGTATCGGGCACGACGACGGGCACGGCCCGGATGCTGGCAAATGCGCGCGATTGTCCCACAATGGTGTAATTGCCGATATCGGCCCCGCCATAAACACTGCTCAGACTAACCGCCTTGCCGTCACCAACGGCCGCGTCAGAGAACTGGCCAGTCGAAGCAATCGTAATCACATCCGACCCGAACTTGCCGGCCAGCGTGACATTGCCGGTGTTGACAGTGACCCCCGTGGTGGCGTCATATGCTTTATCGACCGCAGTGATGCCGCTGACCGTGATCGATGCCGGCGTAATGCTGGCGCTCAACACGCTGTGATCGGCGAAATTGTAGTTGCCGGCGTCAGCGCCGCTCAGCGCGTAACCGCTGACAGTCACCGCTTTGCTGGCGCCGACATGTTTGTCCGCAAAGCTGGCAGTTCTCGCACCGCTCAGAGAGACAACGTCGTGCCCCATGAGGCCCGACAGACTGGCGGTGCCGTTCAGCGCCGCCGTGGCCGTGGCATCGTAGACTTTGTCGGCGGCAGTCAGGCCCGCCAGTGACAGATCGGCTTTGCGAATGGTGGCGCTCAAGCCCGTCGGCTGCGTGACGACGTAATTGCCGGCATCCACGCCGGCCAGGCTGAAGCCGGAGACGCTGACCGTCTTGTTGGCGCCCGCATCTTTGGTCGCAAAGCTGCCCACGCCCTGGCCGGCCAGGCTGAGGTTATCCCCCGCGACCATGCCGGCATACGCCACGTTCGCCGTATTCAATCCCGCTGTCGTCGTCGCATCGTAGGTCTTGTCGATGGCGCCGATGCCCGTCAGGGTGATGCCCCTGGCCGTCACCGTATAGCGGCTGCCGGCCGTGCCCAGCACATTGTAGTTGCCGGACACTCCACCATTGCCGCTGCCGCCCAGGACCAGACCCGTGGCGCTGGCAAGCGCCGCTCCTGCTTGCACATTCTTGCTGGCCAGGTTGGAAACATCGCCGGAACCGCTGACGCTGAAAGTCTGTCCCGCCACGCCCGTAGCCGTCAGCGTGCCACCCGCGACCAACGCCGTGCCATCGTAGGTCTTGCTGCCGGACAGGACCAGGTCGGCCTTGTGGATGGTGGCCGTCACGCTAGCCGGCTGCACCAGGTTGTAATTGCCCGCATCCATGCCCGTCAGCGCATAGCCGCTGACGCTGACGGTTTTTCCAGTACCGGCGTTGGCGTCGGCAAAGCTGCCTGTACCCGTGCCGACGAGCGAGACGACGTCGCTCAGCAAGCCGTTCACGCCGGCCGTGCCGCTCAGTGTTGCGCCGGCGCTTGCATCGTAGGTTTTATTCACGGCGCTGATGCCCGACACCGCCAGATCCGCCTTGCCGATGGTCGCCATCAAGCCCGTCGGCTGCGTGACGACGTAATTGCCGGCATCCACGCCGCCCAGGCTGAAGCCGGACACGCTGACCGTCTTGTTGGCGCCCGCATCTTTGGTCGCAAAGCTGCCCACGCCCTGGCCGGCCAGGCTGAGGTTATCCCCCGCGACCATGCCGGCATACGCCACGTTCGCCGTACTCAATCCCGCTGTCGTCGTCGCATCGTAGGTCTTGTCGATGGCGCCGATGCCCGTCAGGGTGATGCCCCTGGCCGTCACCGTATAGCGGCTGCCGGCCGTGCCCAGCACATTGTAGTTGCCGGACACGCCACCATTGCCGCTGCCGCCCAGGACCAGACCCGTGGCGCTGGCAAGCGCCGCTCCTGCTTGCACATTCTTGCTGGCCAGGTTGGAAACATCGCCGGAACCGCTGACGCTGAAAGTCTGTCCCGCCACGCCCGTAGC